>CAZAQZ010000209.1:0-5648 GCA_964487175.1 uncultured Verrucomicrobiota bacterium
CGTCTTCGAGCGCGATCAGCGAAAGCTCCAGGAGCGCCTTTTCAAAGATCAGCAGGCTCTTCTCGGTGATATGCTCGTAATGCGGGTGCAATTCCTTCTGCAATTCCAGCACGCGCTGCGCTTGCGACGGCGAAAGCGGCCGTTCCAGAGATCCCTGCGCACGCACGATTTTGTCGAGCACCAGCGGCACGGTGCCGAAATGGAAGACGGCGACGCGACAGCGTTGCGAGCCGCTCCCGATCCAGCCGTGGGCGTTCTCGGGGGGGAACACCCACAGGTGGCTGGGATGAAGAACCGGTGGTTGCATTCCTGGAAATGCCGGGCCGCACTTGCCCTGCAGCACGGCGAAGAACTCCCAGTTGCTTCGCTCGTGGACGTACATGGGCTGGAGTCCAAAATGCCGCAAACCCGTTGTCAGATAGCGGAGCACGCACCCAATGTGCCGACTTGGAGCGAATTTGTAAAGCCGCAAATTACCCGCCATAATGAAAACCGGCACATGTCGGGTTGCGGTTGGCGCGTTACCGGCCGTCACGCAGACCGAGGCAAGTGGCGCGACGGAAGAGCCCGCCCCCACTTCCATCGCGTGCAAGTGGATCGCCCCGGGTCTACAGGCAAAGCGCGGGCGAGTAAATAATAAGCGCAGTTCTCGTTTTACTGAGTCGAAGCCCAGTCGACGCGTGTGAGGTTGCGGATGGACGGCGTGCCCGGAGGCAGCTTTGTTGCGTTCAGGAATTGGTTATCGAAGGCCCAGACACGCGTGGGCGCATTGTAGCTGGCGTTGGCCCACAAGCCTGTGGCGGTTTCGCTGCTGAAATAGACCACCATCGACCCATTGTAGGTCAGGGTGGCGCTGCTCCAATCTTCGAGGAGCCGCGGGAGATTTTCCAGGCCACCGCTGTAGCTGGCCGCGGTGGTGGGCACGTTCCCGGTGAAGATGGCGGCGTCCACAGTAGTACTGCTGGCGACGCGATGGCTCGAATCCATGGCGTGGTCGCTGTTGGCGTCGTTCCAACTGCCCGACAGGATGTTGACGGAATCGGCCATGACGGAAGCGGGGTAGTCATTGGCCGAATTATAGTTGCCCTCGATGTACATCGGATTCTCCGTGACCACCGTCAGCCCCCCTGAAGGCAGCGAGTTGCCGTTGATCAGGCGGATCGCAGTCTCCGAATAGCCGGTTCGCACATCGTAGATGTAGACGATCCCGTTGGCGGGCGCTTTGCCGGCCGACATCAACTGGCTGATATCGAGTTGGGTCAGCTGGACGTTTACACCCTCGCGATAATCGTACAAGGAATCGGATGTATTGATGATCTTACCGCTGCCGACGGTGATTCCACTGACGGAGCTTCCCGAACCATTCACGGCGGTGACGCCTGAATTGGAGACTTTGATGATCAGGCCGGCCTGATTGTACATCCGCGTCGTGGCGATGGGGTCGGTGCCCGAACCGGGAGGCGGTTCGATGAGGGCGTGCTCGTTGCCTGATGAACCAAGCGGCAGGGTCAGGGGGCTCACAGGCGTGGTGACAGTGCTATCGTACACCGCTGAGTTGTACACGGGCTGGTGCGTGTCAACGGGCATCGGGTTGTCGTCCACAGCGATTGAGGCCGTCAACGGGTTTTGAAATGTCAAGGTGGAGTTGGGCGCGATGTACGCGGTGCCGTTGCAATGAACCTGCCCGCTGATCGTCATGGGCGCGCCGGGCTCGATTTCCATGTCGCCATTGTAGAACACGGCGAATTGGAAAATGGGAATGTTTTGGATTTGAATGTCCCGCTGGACGCCGGTTGTCAGGTTGACGGGACGGCCAAAGCTGTTGGCGCGCGCGATGATTCGATAGGGCATGATCAAGGCGTTCAATCCCGCATAGGTGCCTGAGGAAATGGCGTTCGTCGCGCTGGCGGCGGTATTCGTGACCGTGATCATGTTGCTCGTCCCCGAACTGGTGACGTATCGATAGTTGGCGAAGAAGGAGTTGTCCGAGCTGTTGGGGAGTTGATTGGTGGCGTAAAGATTCAGGGTGGACTGGACGGGGGACACTGATGTGGCGTTCACGTTGCTGCGGATGGCGGCAAAGACCTTTTCCACACCCGCCTCGGCGACGTATTGGGCCATGAGGAATTCGTCCTCGTGTCTCACCATGCGGCCATGATTGCCGGCCCAGGTAAAAACGCTTACGAAGATTAATGAGGCAATCGCGCAAAACATAGCGGCGGTCACCAGGGCTTGTCCTCCCTGCCTTTGGGAAAGCGACTGGAGCCGAATCTGACGGAATTGCGAAGGACCTGTGCTGATTGTCGGTTCTTGTCTCATAACGCGGTGCTCCTTGCGTTTGGTGCCATGGTCATCATCAGTTGCGGTTTTCCACGGCGGCTGTCAGATACATGCCTTGGCGGAAGTTCTTGGGATTGGGATCCCAGCAGTAAAGGTCGATATCAACGAGTTGGCGCTGAGTGGCATTACTCAAGATGTTGCCCTGGTAGTCCTGGAAGGAGAACGGCAAGCTGTTCGTGACGTTGCTCAGATAAAGCCTGCTACGGCTTGTGTTCACCGTGGCCCGATACAGTGTGCCTGTGGAGGTCAGCCAGTAGAGGACCTGATAATTCCACGACGAGTTGGAGATGGTGAGCGACAAGGCGTTGCCCTGCTGCGCCGAGCCGGACGCGACGGTCGTGAAGTTTGTTCCGTCGAAATTCTGGACGGCGACTGATACCGCCGATTTGATTTCGTTGGCCATGAAGCTCGTGACGCGGGCCTGGTTGCCGAAGAGCAATTGCTGGCACACACCGCTCGTGGCACGGGCCGAGAATACGTACAGGAAGATGATGGAACCCATGATCAAGGTGAAGGCGCCGCCTGCCATCATGGTTTCAACAAGCGTAAATCCTCCCTGCCTTCGTCGTCTTTTCACGCTCGCCGGTTTTGGGGTCAACAGCAATGGAGGTGGCGAAGATGCTCTCATTGATCCGGGCCTCGGATGGTCGTGATGGAGTTCGTAAAGGGGCCTTTGCTCAGGTAGGACCACTTGACCGATGAAACGAGCACTTTGTATTGCGGGCTGGTCGTGTTGGGAATTGTGTTGATGGTAACCCAGTTTGTCGCCAGCAACGGCGGTCCGTTCGTATAGCTCCACAAAACGGCATTGGTGACAGTGGGGAAATTGTTTGAAACCAACTGGTCCGTGATCGGAGAGGTGGACAGATCGAAAGTGGCGGTCTGCATGCGCTCCATCTGTTTTTCAGCCAGCCTGCTGGCTTCAATGTCCAGGGTCGCCCAGACGGCGCGGTAGGTCGCCAGCCTCAACCCTGTGGTCACGGAGCCGAAAACGAGGGCAAAGACGGCAGTCGCAATGAGCACCTCGACCAGGGTCATGCCCCGCTCGTCAGAGACGGCGGGGGACCTTGGACACGAATCCCGTTGAATGCGACTGAACCAGTTCCTCATGACCAAGCCCGCGACTTTCTGTAACTGCTGTGACTGCACCTAGTAACGCAGGATTTTAAGCAGGAACTGTGCCGCCAGTCAGGAGGGTCATTCTGTCAGTTGAAATGCAAGATGTTACGACTGCCGAGTCTCATTTTTAGCACTGGGACGCTATCAATGGCTGGAAATTTCGCGCTTCTGGTTTCCGCCTACTTCGGGTCACCGCGGCGGTGGCAAATGCAGACAAGACCGACGACTTTGTGTTGCTCGTCGCGATACGGAATCTTGCTGACTACCGCTGGAATCTTCCGTCCCTTACGGTCGATCAATTCCTCTTCGCGGTGAAGCACCGGCAGTCCTGCGGATTGCACCGCTTCGTCGTCGGCGTGCAACTTCGTCGCCAGTTCCTTCGGGTAGAAATCGAACACGGTCTTGCCCACCACGTCGTCGAGCGAGGAGATTCCCATAAACGCGCGATGCGCTGCGTTGTCGAAGATGTACCGGCCCTTCAAGTCCTTGATGAAGACGAGATCGGGCAGGTTGTCGATCAATGTATGGAGCAGATTGCGATCCTTGGCCAGCGCCTGCTCGGCCCGCTTGCGTTCGGTAATTTCGCGTGAAATGCCGAAGGTGCCCACGATGTTGCCTTCCTTGTCCCGCAGGGGCAGCTTGGAGGTGGAAACCCATCGTTCCGTCCCATCAGCCAGCGGGGAATGTTCCTCGATGCCAATCAGCGGCTGGCCCGTCTGGATAATCTGCTGCTCGTCAATGAACGCCTCCTGGGCATGCTCCTTGCCGAAGAAATCGAAGTCAGTCTTGCCGATGGCCTGGGCCGGGTCGCTCAGGCCGAACCGCTTGGCCTGCGCCCGGCTCGATCGCAGGAAGCGCCCCTTGCCGTCCTTGAAATAAATGCTGTCCGGCACATTGTCCAACAACGTCCGCAACAGGAATTGCTCGTGCGCCAGCTCCTGGGTGCGCTCCTGCACGCGATGCTCGAGCTCGTTGTTCGTCTGCCGCAACACAATGGATTCCCCGCCGTACCAGGCCGCCACCAGCGCCAGCAGCGCCACGATACCCAGCCCCACGAGGTTCTTCTTCAGCTGGCGGTTCGCATCGGCAAATGCGATGGACGTGGGAACGCTCGCCGTCACGTAAAGATTCACCCCCGCGCGTTTGCCGCCGATGGGATAGAATGCATAAATGCGCTCAACGCCGGTGGCGTCGAACCACTGATCAGCCCCTCGTGAACGCTGTGCGGAAACATCCTTGATCAGGCCGGCCTCGGGAGCAGGCCGCCCCACCAGATCCCCGCGGCCCCCTGATTCGCCCAGGATAATGCCGTTACGGTCCACCACGGTCAGTTCCGTGCCTTCGGGTGGTGAGACGCTTCCCATCTGCCGGCTGAGGTAATCCAGTTCAAGCGAAGCGAAGACAATGCGTTGCACCCGGTGGTCCGCGCCCAGTATCGGGTACGCAAGGCTCAACGACGGTCTGCCACTGGACCGGCTCATCTGATATTCGCCGACAGCAAAATCGTGCGTTTTCATCACCTGCTGAAACCACGAGCTGTCCGCAATGGACGACGGACCATTCAGCGGCACGGCGCTGCAGACGACGCTGCCGTCCGGCGTGGCCACACCGAGGTTGGAATAAAGCGAATACTCTCCCAGCAGTTTCAGCAACGTCGTGCCGCACCGCGTGGGGTCGCTTCCCTGGACTTCGGGAAACTGAGTGAGCGTGACGAGCAATTGACGGGCGCCGTCGATGACGCGGGTGTTCTGCGCCGCCGTCAAACGCGCAATGCGTTCCACGTCCTGCTGGGCCCGCTCGATGGCCGCGCCCCGTTGTTCATGCGCGTTATAGTAAATCAAACCAAGGGACGGAATGACGGCGAGCACGAGAACCAACGCAAGCCGCGCACGAGAACTTCCGGCGAAAGGACGGTTCATGACTTATCTCCTGTCGGGGTGAATCGCTTCCTACTGGCCGACATGCTAGCGAACCACCCGAAACAATGCAATCCTGTAATGAATCGCGATTTTCTCATCCGTTTTTGCCTCCGTCGGCCTCAAACTAAAATTTTTTACTTACATTAGGTTACATTAGCTTACACTAGCCTCCCAAAAACCGGTTTCCGCCCCCAGTCCCGTAGGAGCCCGTCTTCCGTGCGCCATTCTGTCACTATTTTTCTCCGCGAAATCATTTTATCCTTTATTAGC
>CAZAQZ010000210.1:0-5639 GCA_964487175.1 uncultured Verrucomicrobiota bacterium
GGAGAATGTGTAGGGGACTCCTCCGGTGACAGGGATGCCGGTCTGGTTAAACTCAACCGCCGGTCCTTTACCGGTGCTCGCGAGATGGACCTCGAAGTTGAACGACCCGCCATGGGGATTGTCGTTGGTGCGGACTGCGAACACCGGGCCGTTAACGGCCAGGTCGACGGTCCAGTTTGCGGCATTGCTGGCGGCAGAGCCCGCGATTTCAAATCCCGGGTTGAGAACCTGGTTCCCCGAAAGGGCCGGGTTTCCGCTGATCTGCAGGACCTGGTAGAACTTCTGTTGGAATGAGCCAAATGGGTCGAACAACGAATTCGTGGTCCCGTCGCCTTTGATCTGGGGAACGAGGTTTGACCATGGTGTATTCGTCGACAGAAGAGCGGTGGTCCATTGAGGCTGATAATTCGTGCTGACGATTGTGGGCCAAGTGAGGTCCACGCCCTGTTGGACCATGGACGGCACGACGTTCGTCATGGGTGGTGCGGTCACGTAGTTATAGACCCGTACGTAGTCGAGCACGACCTCGCCGGGCATGCTGGGGTTGATGCTGCTCTGGCTGGGATAGCCCAGGTATTGGCCGCCCACTGCCAGGTTCATCAGCAGGAAGAATGGCTGATTGAACGGAAATGGATAGGTGCCGTCGGCATCCCACCAGCCGGTTTGGGTCTCGTACGGCGTGCCATCGACCGACCAGGTAATCGAATTGGTCGTCCAATCCAGGTCGTAGACATGGAAGTTCGTGACCGAGTTGCCTCCGGTGAAATAATATTTCTGCGTCGCATCACTCCCGGAGTGGATGCTTCCCTGTTCAAAGGTGATCGTGGCCCCGTTGTTTTCCACCACGTCGATTTCGCCGCAACCGGGCCAGCCGATCGAATCAATGTTCGTTCCCAACATCCACAGTGCCGGCCAAAACCCCGTGCCGCCGGGCAATTGGGCGCGCCACTCCATGCGACCGTACGTCGTCCAGTAAAGCCCCTCGGTTTTCATCCGGGCGGATGTGTAATTGAACGTGCCTTCGCTGGTGTTGGTGGACTGTATTTGGGCGCGGATATGGAGGAACCCATTGGTGACGTAAGCATTGGCGCTGTTGCTCGTGTAATACTCGAGCTCGCCGTTGCCCCAGCCTGGATTGTTGCCCCCGTTGCCGATGTCGAACGTCCACTTGCTCAGATCGATGCTGGCACCGTTGAATTCGTCGCTCCAGACAAGCGAGAGGGTTTGCCCCCGCGCCACGGACGCCCCGTCGGTCAGAAATCCAGACAATAGGAGTGCCACAGCAAAAAAAGGTAGGAGGTGAATCCGCCCAATTCGATCCAAGAACCCATTCGGAAGCAGAAAAGTCTTCAAGGCATCGTGACCTAACCGTTATTCTACCGGCCCGCAGAGGAAAAAGCAAGCACTCTGGCGAAACCGGGCTTGATCCGTGCCGAGTACCGTGCAAAAAACTCATCCTCCCTGGCTTAATCCATATGCGCCGTGCCAACCTGCGTCACCTCATGCCAATTGGGGACATTTTTCCTGTGGACCCAGTTATGAGCCAGCGCTGGTTTTGGCCAAGTCCGCCGGGCAAACCCTCTAGGAAATATTCCTAGTCGAGTTTCATCCGGCCGCCCTATTGCCGGAACATCGCCCCCTCTATAGAGTCGTCGCAGTTAATGAACAAGGGCGCGGCCGGTGTTGGACCCGGCTTGAGCCGGATACCATGCGAGCGAGGCTCATGTGCTAAGGAATGTTCGATCCTGGAGGTTTACCCCACTGGAAGCGCGGCTGTTGGTAGTGCTGCTGGGCATCGCGGCGACCGTGGCCTTCATGCAGATAACCGGGCACCACCCCCCACAATGAATCCGGGAATGACGAGGAAGGCCGCAACATGAAAGCTGTCCTGGCGCTTGGCGCAAACACAAGATGGGAAATCAGGGATCTTCCCATGCCCGATCCCGGGCCAAACCAGGTGCTCATCAAGGTCCGCGCCAGCGGCCTGTGTTTCACCGACATCCATCAAACGCGCGGCGAATTGCCCGGGACATTTCCACGCGTGCTGGGCCATGAGGCAGTCGGCGATATCGTCAAACTTGGTCCGGGCGTGCGTACACGGCGGATGGGCGACCGCGTGGGCGTGCCCTGGATGCAGGCGTCATGCGGACGTTGCGAATGGTGTGCTCAAGGCAAACCGATGTTCTGTTTTCAAGGGATTGGCACCGGCACGACGGTATCGGGCGGCCATGCCGAGTATATGCTGGCTTACGCGGATGCGACGGTGCTATTGCCCGGCAGCTTGAGCTACGAACAAGCCGCGCCGATCTTCTGCGCCGGCTATACCGCATGGAGTGGGTTGCGCTGGGCCGACCCCCAGCCGGGCGAACGCATTGCCGTGGTCGGCATCGGCGGACTCGGCCATTTGGCGGTGCAATACGCGAAGGCAGCGGGGTTCTTCACCATCGCTGTTTCGCGCTCACCGGACAAGGACAACCTGATCCGGGAGCTCGGCGCCGACGAAATCGTGCGGGACGGTGATGGCCTGGCCCGCATCCGCGGCGCCGACGTGATTTTGGGCACGAGCAATTCGGCGGACGCAATGGCGGACAGCATCAAGGGGCTGCGTCCCGATGGCCGGCTGGTGCCGATGGGGTTTGATACGAAACCGTTGCAGGTTTCATTGAGCGACTTGATCAACAGGCGCATCCGCATTGTGGGCAGTCAGCAGAACGGCCGCCAGTATTTGTACGAGGCGCTGGAAATGGCGGCGCGCGGCAAAATCAAGGTCATCGCAGAGACGTATCCGCTGGCCGACGCCAGCAAGGCGTTCGACCGGTTGTCGGAAGGTAAAGTACGCTTCCGCGCGGTGTTGGTTCATTGAGACCGGGCCAAACTTGCCGGAAAACAGCCGGGGCCCTAGGAAAAATGCCTAGCCGCTCGCA
The DNA here is from genome assembly GCA_964487175.1 of uncultured Verrucomicrobiota bacterium. GTDB lineage: Bacteria > Verrucomicrobiota > Verrucomicrobiia > Palsa-1439 > Palsa-1439 > CAWFPN01. The sequence goes on from CAZAQZ010000210.1 coordinate 2,925, forward strand.
CGGGCGTTTTCCTACGTAAGAATCCTCTTGCCGACCGATTGCCAAGAAACCCCTTGAAATCGTAGGATTTCAGCAACCCAAAGGAGGGGACTCGCAAGTGCAACGTGCACGCAGACAACAGTGGCTGAAGAACTTTTACTGTGCGATCGCTTCGTTTCTACTGGCCGAGAATCGCCGGCTGGTTGACGTTTGCACCGAGGGCGGGCTCCATCCTGATGATGGGCCGTTGCTCGTAAACGCACGTTATCCAACGACCCCACCGTCAAAACGCCGTCCCTCTGTCGTAAACCAGCCTCCTCCCGTGCGAAATGGGCCGTGAACAACCTGATGATTGCGGATCGATACAGGAGGCATCATGGATAGCGCCACAAGGCGAACGGAGATTACGATTCGAACTGACAACGAATCCGCCTCTCTGAGCAAACTGGTGGAGACCGCAGCCTCATGCGGGGCCGGGGTGCTGGCCGCGTGTTCCTATCGGGACCGCACGGGCGCCGTTGTAAAGCTTGTCACCGACGCCACCGACCGCACCGCGCTCGCCCTGGAGGCAGCGGGTTTCAGATGCACCACCACCCCGATTGTGCTGGTGGAGGCTCCCGATAGACCCGAATTGGCTGCCCTGCTGGGCGAGAAACTGGCGGACGCGGACATCGGCGTTCTCTACTCCTATATATTCCGTTCCGAGAACAACAGGTCGTATGTGGTTTTCAAAACAACAGATGATGACCGCGCGGTGTATATGCTGGGCGCGGAGGCGTTGATCCGCGATTTGGCCGCGGCGAAGAGCTGGCGAGGAGATGGAGCTGACCACGAGCATCAGGTGGCGGCACAGGAGCGTAAATGAGATTTGGCAGTCTGGCGGATGGAAGTCGAGCGGCGAATCGTTGTTGGGACAATATCCGTCTCGATCACCGACCGATTCGCGGCTCGATGGAGCATCCGGAAGAACAGCTTCGTCCGCCAGGTTGCGACGTCAATTCCCAGGAGAGAACGTGCGGCGGCAGTCCTCTGAGACCCCCTGCTTGTGCAATGAAGCCCTCCAAGCATCCCGGACCACCTCACCCATCCGGGACCCACAACACATTGTGCAGCCATCTCTGAGGACCGCTGGCCGCCGGGAACGGGGAAGGGACCCGTCCGGAAATCTTCCAAGTCAGACCAATGGGGAGATGGACGGCATTAGTGAACTCTGACGATCCGTCCGCTTTCCTGATTCCGTCAGCACGGGCGCAAGCCATTGCCTGTCGGGCACTGAAAAAGTGACCAGCACGCCGGCGTTTGGTTTGCTGGAGACATCCAACTTTCCGCCAACCATCCCGGCGCGGTACCGCATGATCCTGAAACCCATTCCGGGCGATCTGTCCGCATCCGAAGAAAGACCCACCCCGTCATCCTTGACGGTGAGAATGAGATGGCCGTTGACCGTCGCCAGACGCACGATGATCGTCTTGGCCTTGGCATGGATGAGCGCATTGTGCACGGCTTCCTGGGCGATTCGGAATAGTTGAATGGCAGACGGGCCCTTAAACTCCGCATAGACGGGGTTGCCGTCCGATTCCACCATGTACAACGCGTCGGATGACCGTCCCGGCGTCTTGACGATTCCTTCCAGCGCGACGAGCAATCCGTGTTGTTCCAACTCGATGGGATAAAACTCCCTGGCCAGGCTGCGGGTTTGCTCGATGCTTTGCGTGAGCATCGACTGCAGCTTCTTCGCCTCGTGTGCGCCGGTACGCGACGCCTTCTCCAATTTCGCTTGAAGCGCCGCCATCAGGTACCCAATCCCCGTCAATTCCTGGCCGAGTCCTTCGTGCAGCTCGTGTCCCATGCGTAATTGCTCGCGCTCCACGGCGCGCGCGACCTCCGCCTCCAATTCCTTGCGTTCAGCCACCTCGGCCTGGAGTAATTCATAAGCGCGTGCCACCTCGGCGGTGCGCTCCGCGACGCGCCTCTCCAATTGTTCATTCAACTTCTGTATGTTCTGTTCCGCCAGTTTGCGCTCGGAGATGTCCACATTCACACCCAGCGCGCGCAGCGGACTGCCTTCGTCGTCGCAAAAAATCTTCACCCGTGCGAAGTGCCAGTGGATGCTCCCGTCGGGCCACACCACGCGAAAATCATGGGAACAGGCACCCGTTGTGATGGCCTGCTTCATCTCCTGTTCCACCCGATTGCGATCTTCCGGGTGAAGCCGCTTGCGCCAGCCTTCGTAGGTTCCTTCAAACTCGCCCGGCTGCAATCCATACAACTCTTCAAGTTCCGGAGACCAATGGTTTTTTCCCGTGACGTAGTTGTAATCAAACACACCCCAGCGAGTTGTTTGCTGCGCGATATGCATTCGCTCTTGGCTTTCGTGCAGGCCCTCTTCGACCCGCTGACGTTCGAACACAACGGCGCCAAGGACCAGATTCGTCACGGTAATTGCAGCTACGAACGTCTGCAGCAGCAGCAGTGAATCATTGTGATCGCTTGACGCAAAAGGGCCGAACCCATGCGATGTACCCCAGATCGCAGCGCACGATAGCGTGAAGGCCGCGGTTATTGCACCCCGTGGGCCGAATCGATACGCGGCCCACATCAGCAATGGGTAAAACAGGAACCGGGGAAAAATGCGGGTCGTATGGGAGGGAAACAAACCGGTGAACCCCAGCACACTGGCGGTTGCCACAACGGTCAGGATCATCGCGTACTCCAGCGTCTGCCCGTGTGTCCACC
>CAZAQZ010000211.1:0-5635 GCA_964487175.1 uncultured Verrucomicrobiota bacterium
CGCTGGTAATCGTCAAAGTCCTTGCCGGCTTGCGCAATCAGCGCGTTCAAGTCCACGATCCTGGGTTGCATGGTCTGTTTGCGACTAAAGGCCAGCAAGCGGCTGGTCAATGCGGCCGCACGGTCGCTGGCCTTCAGGATTTCCTCTACGTTCTTATGCACGTCCTCCCGCTTGGTTTGGGTAAGAATCAGGTTGCCATAGCCGCTGATCACAGTGAGGATATTGTTGAAGTCATGGGCCAGGCCGCCCGCCAGCAGACCGATTGCCTCCATTTTTTGGGATTGGCGTAACAAATTCTCGAGGGCTTGGTGTTTGGTGACGTCGCGGAAGCTGAAGACGCGTCCCGCGCTGACGCCGTTGAGTCGTTGGGGAACGGAGTATCGCTCAAAAATCCGGCCGTCGCTGAATTCCAACTCATCGAAGCTGTCGCCATCCGCCCGACTCTGAATCTCGTGAACCCGCCGGCAAAACTCCTGCGGGGCACTGAATTGTCGACTGCCGAACTCGACGAACTTGTCATAATTCCACCCAGTGGAGGCACTCGGTGCAATCTTCCACATATCCAGGAACCTTTGGTTGTGGCTGAGCAGCGCACCCTCGTTGCTGACCATGAGGATGCCATCGGCCGTGGACTCCAGAGTTGCCTTGGTCAATGAGAGCGAATTCTCCAGACTGGCCGTCCGCTCCGCCACAAGGCGTTCCAGATCTTTGAGATGGTCTCTGACCCGTCGAGTCAGGCTCCATTTCTCCGTGAGCGAGCAGGCGAACTGGCGCGCCTCGATGTTGTCGAACGGCTTCTTGAGGATCAGCAGTTTGTCCGTCCGACCGAGGCGCTTGCGCATGTCTTCCCACGAGTAGTCAGAATACGCCGTGCAGATGACAATCTGCAAATCAGGGTCTTCCTTCCAAAGATGCCCGATTGTCTCGATTCCATCCCAGCCCGGCGGCATGCGTATGTCTACAAACGCCATCGCGTAAGGCCGCCCTTCTTGCCGGGCTTTGATCACGCGTTCCAGCGCTTCCTGCCCCTGGAATGCAGAGTCGAGTTCCAAACGTGGGAAGTCGTCTTGCGCCGGCTGGTCGCCGAACAGCGCCGTCTCTGCCGCACCCAGCGCCGAGGGGTTTTGGCGGGTGGTCTCGATGATCTTGCGAAAATCTTCATGAATCGCGGGATTGTCGTCCACGATCAGGATTCGGTACGTTGTCGTCTCATTCTTCATAATCCACCCGACGCTTTTGCTTGATGATTAACTGGCAGATCCAAGATAAACAGTGCGCCCTTGCCCGATCCGTCACTGGACGCGTGAAGCGATCCACCCATTTCCTTCGCCACCAGTGCGCTGCTGTGCAGGCCAAACCCGTGACCGCCTGATTTCGTTGTGAATCCCCATGAAAACACACGCGGCAGGTTTTCAGGGGCGATGCCGAGGCCGTTGTCAACCACTCGGACGCGCAATTGGCCGTCGCCGTCGCTTTCGGATCGAATCGTGAGACGTTTCTCCGCCTGATCGCCCGCGGTCAGCGATTCCATGGCGTTGCGCAGGAGGTTCACCATAATCATCGTCAATCTCATCTTGTCCACGACCACCAGCCCCGTAACACCGTACTCGCGCACGACTGTGATCCCATGATTATCGAGGCCCGCGCTCGCCATCTGCAATGCCTCGTCCAGCAATTCCGACAGGGATACGTTCTCCACAGCGCCGGAGACGCCGGCCAGCGATTGCTGTCGAGCAACGATGATCCGGATGTGATTGATATACTTCGTGAGAGATTCCACTTCTTTCAACAGGGCCAGCCGTTCTTGCTGCCAACCCTCGGCGAGCAACGCAAGAAATTGCGGGAATTGCTTGCCCTGCGGATTCTCCGTCAGGAACGGGCCGAGATCGGCGGAATGCGCCTGGATCAAATCTGCCGCGCGGACAAGGCCGGTAAGTCGGGCGTTGGTGATCTTCTCTTTCAAAACGGATGCGGAGACGGTGACGCTGTTCAAAACATTGCCAACATTGTGCAGGACGCTGGTGGCCACATCCGCCATGCCCACCTGGCGCGCTGTATCGACGATTTGGTTTTGCAGCGCCGCCATTCGTTTCTCGGCTTGCTTGCTCTCCAGCAGCTGGCGACGCAATTCCAGCTCTGTCACGACCATGCGACTCAAGGTCCGCAGGGCATGCAATTGTTCAGCGCTGAGCTGCCGCGGCACCCTATCGTTCACACAGATCATGCCGATGGCGTGTCCGTCGGGCGTTACCAGCGGCGCGCCCGCGTAGAATCGAATGTGTGGATTGCCTGTGACCAGTGGATTGTCCGCGAACCGTTCGTCCTGGCTCGCATCGGGCACAACGAACACATCCCGTTGCAGGATGCCGTGGGCGCAAAAAGCGATGTCGCGTGGCGTCTCGCTCGCGTCCATGCCCTTCTTCGCCTTGAACCATTGGCGGTTCTCGTCCAACAGGCTGATCCTTGCCATAGGCGTCTGGCAGATATGGGACGCGAGAAACACCAGATCGTTGAAACTTGCTTCAGGTTCCGTGTCGAGGATGCTGTACCCGCGGAGTGATTGCAGACGCTCGGTTTCATCCGGAGGCAATGGCGCCTTGATCATCGCAAGGCCCCTTCCACTTCGGCTTCAAGCGATGCCACGGTTTTGCCGGCCTGAACTTGCCGCAGGACAGTGGTGGCGCCCACGACCCCCACCTGTGAGGCCATCGCGACGAATTCCAAAAATAGTTCAAGTCGTATCGGCATTGTCCCCAGTCCTCAGCCGTCTGCCATGCGCCTTTGTATCGGGTTGACGCTCGATACCGCTAGTTGTGAGCCAGCACCGGAAGAAAGGGTGATTCCTGTTGTCTGATTTTCGTGTAGGAAATATCCTACACGGCCGGCGGGTACAATTCGCCTGGTGAAAGACAGGAAGAACGGGCAAGGAAAACTATTCGACAAGCCGGCTACACAACGCGCACCGGATCGAATTCGATTTTAGCGCTCAGACCGATCTTTTCAAACACCCGCTCTCCTTGCGAGCTGGCAGCATGGACAGTAACGACAAATCTGAGACGGCGAGGCAATACTACGGCTTCGCCACGCCGATGACGCCACAGGCAACGCGAGCACCGGCGTTGCCCGTCGGTTGCGTCTTGAGGTCATCAAGCTTCTCATGAACGATAACGGCATGGCCAATGATTGAGTCGGCCCCTTCAAGCGAAATCACAGAATCCACGCGCTCGTAATGCGCCTTGCCGGATTCATCTGCTTCCAAATTGCCGAAGTCGCCTGCGTGACGGACGGAAGTGTCGGGTGCACCATGCGGCATGTGGTGAGGATTAAAATGCCCGCCGGCCGACATCGCATCCGGTGCGCTGCAGTCACCAAATTCATGAATATGGAACCCGTGTTTGCCCGGTGTCAGGCCCGCCACGTCTGCAACAATCTTCACGCCGCCCTCGACCTTCGTAAACGTTACCGTGCCGGATACGTCATGGCCCTTCGTGGACGACAATACCGCCACAGCCTTCGTCACTCCCGCATCATCAGCCGCCCTGCCTGAATCTATACCCACTGCCAGGGCCGCCGCCACCACGACAAACAAGATTCCAGTTCTCATCGTCTTCCTCCAGTTGTTTAGGTGAGACCCGCCTTCACCGGTTCGCCTCTTCAGCATAAGCGACGGCGGCGAAACGTCAAGGCAGCGTGATCTGGACGCGGTAGAACTTCTGCGACTGGACGGCATTCATGTCGGTGAGAATCACCTGGTTGCCGTTGGTCTGCAGGCTGCTGACAGTGGTCAGGTTGGAATACGTGCCGTTGACCAGGTCCGTGCTGAACTGCACCGTGTAGACACGTCCTGTTACTACAGGACTATAGGCCAGGTCTTGTTGCCCAGGCTGATCGGGAACGTCGGCGATCAGCAGGCTGAACACCGAAGCCGGGTTTGTGGGATCGAGTCCGGCCACGTACTTGAACAGATTATTCTGGCCCGTGCCGTCCGCGTCGCAAGTGGCGCAGGCGTTGGGGGCGCTGGTCGATCCAAAGTACCGGTTCTCCCATTGGGGGAACCCTGTTGAAGACGGGGGTGGCGCGACCAGCGCGTTGCTGTAAAGCTGCTGGATCTGGGTCAGCGACAGTGATTGTTTGAAGACGGCGACTTCGTCGAGCACGCCCCTGAATGGGCGGCCGCCGGATTGCGGGTCGTAGCCGAGATACAGGAACCCGTCAAACGCCGAGCTGCTCAGGGGCGTCGTATCGGTGTACGAGTTGAGCACGCCGTTGGTGCCCATGTAAATTGTCGCGCCGCTGGGGGTGACCACGAGGGCAAAGAACGACCATTGATTGGTCGGCACGATCAGGCCGGTGCTGGTGTTGAACCCGTTGTTATTCCAGGTGTAACGAAGTTCGTTGGCGGGTGTGCCGGGGCCGAAGTTCACGCCCGACACGGTCGTGCCCCCGCGGCAGAATACCACGCCGGCCCAGCCGCCCTGGTAGCCGTTCGGGTTCATCCAGCCGGTAATGGTCACGGTGTTGGCGTCCAGGTTCAACGTGGGCATGGTCAGGTACGATCCGGCGGCGGTGGTGAGTTGCATGGCGGTGTTGGTGGTCTCAAATCCGCCGAACTGCGGGTTCTGCGGTCCCGGAACGCCGCCGATAACGCCTGCGCCGATCGTGCCGTTGTACACGTCGAAGAAGTCGTAGGCCACGGTGGCGCCGTTGGTTTCGTTCAGCCGCCAGTAGGCAAATGGGGAATCGCCGGCCACGGTTTGCGCATAAGCGCTGGTAAAGACGGGGGCTGCCGTGGCCGTCACCGTCGCCACGGCGGACGTCACAGGCGACCCGCACGTCCCGCTGACGATTGCGCGGAACTGCGTGCCACTGTTGGTCGTGGCCAGAGCGGAAGTCGTGTAGCTGGTGTTAGTCGCACCGGACAGGACGCTCCACGTGCTGCCGCTGTTGACGCTGCTCTGCCATTGGTAAAGCAGCGGAGGTACGCCAGTGGCCTGCACGGTGAATGTCGCTGTGCCGCCAGCCTGCACGGTTTGATTGGTGGGCTGGCCGTAGATCGTCACCCCGCTGATGCAGCCGTTGGTGCCGATGATCACGAACACGTTGAACTGCGTTCCTGTGACCGGGACGGCGGCGGAATTGGTCCAGCCATTGGGCGCGACGGTCGTGAGGTTGGTCATGGGCAGGCTGATCGGGCTGCCGTTGTAGGTGCCGACAAGCACGGGCCCGCCGAACCAGTTTTGCGCGTTCATGACTTCGTAGTTATCGCCCGGGGTGAGCACATTGCTGACGTCGACGTTGACGTTGTTGGAGCCGGCCCAGTTGTAGACGATGATGTTGGCGCGTTTCAACTGAAAGGCGTTGGGGTTGACGATGATTTGGTTGGGAGGGGTGACGTTTTGGTTGTAGGTGCTGTGCAGATCGTAACCCGTTGCGGACTGCCAGCCGGAAAAGGTGTAAAGGCTGGTGTTGTTGTTGAAGTTGGCGCTGCTGGTGCCGTAGTAGGTGTTGTAGTCCGACTGGGAGGAAGCGTTGTTATACATGTCGAGCATGTAGCCGTTGGCGTAAACGGTGTTGCCGGTCACAACCATGGACTCGTAGTTGTTGGCGTAAATGGCGTACTGGCCTTCCGTGCAGC
>CAZAQZ010000212.1:0-5610 GCA_964487175.1 uncultured Verrucomicrobiota bacterium
TAAAATAACTGCCGCCTGCAGTGATTCGGAACACGGTGCCGTCGCCGCTCGCGCCACCGTCGGAGGTCGTCCCGTAGAAGTTGCTGTCGCTACCCTGCACAAGCACATCTTCGGGAAAAGCCCCATCGTTGTAGGCGAACGAGTGCAGGTTGGTCAGGTTGCCGCTGGGAGTGATGCGGAACACCACACCGTCGTTACTCGCGCCGCCACTGGAGGTCATCCCATAGAAATTGCCGTCGCCAGCCTGCATGAGCCCGGAGTACGGAAAGGCCCCATCCGCGCCGCTGAAGGTGTGCAGATTCGTGAAGCTGCCGCTGGAACTGACTCGGAACACAGAGCCGGATTCGCCCAGCTGGCCAAAGTAGGTCGTCCCGTAGAAATTGCTGTCGCTGCCCAGGACAAGCCCGGCGACGGGATAGGCCCCATCATTATTGTAATTAAATGAGTGAACGGTTGTCAGACTGCCGGCCGTCGAGCCGCCATAGGAAATCGTCGCGAAGTTGGCCACCACGACCTCGTTGCCCGTTACCGGAACGTTGTAGCAGGCAGAAGTGGCGACCACATTGCTATTCACCGTCCAGTTCACAAAGTTGAAACACGCGTTGGGGACTGCGCACACCATCACGTTCGAGCCGCAGATCACCGAGCCGCCACCGCTGGTTGAGCCGCCTCCCGCGGGAGAGGAACTGGTGCTGATCGTGTTGGTAATCAAAGTGAAGTTGGCCGTCAGATTGGCAGTGCCGTTCGGCGTGAACGTATAACAGGCCGAGGTGCTGACCGCGTCGCTGTATTGGTCGGTCCAGTTCACGAAGCGGTAGCAAGCGTTCGGCGTCGCGCACACTATTGCATTCGAGGCGCAGGCCACTGTCCCGCCGCCGCTGGTCGAGCCACCCGCCGGGGGTGAACTGCCGGGGTTGATCGTGTACGAGGTGGTCGGCGTGAAGTTGGCCACCAGTGTCTCGTTGGTGGCTGCAGCAAACGTGTAGCAGGACGAGGCACTGACGATGTTACCGTTCACCGTCCAAACCGTGAAATCGTAACAGGGGACCGCACTCGCGCAAACCGTCACATTGGAGCCACACGGCACCAACCCGCCACCGCTGGTGGAACCATCACCGGCGGGGAAACTACCGGTGTTGATGGTGTAGTAGGCGAGTGGTGCAAAGTTCGCCACCAGATTGCAGTTCCCGGTGGGTGTGAACGTATAACAGGTCGAAGTACTGACGACGTTGCTGTTCAGCGTCCAGCTTATGAAGCGGTTGCAAGCGGCATTGACCGAAGCACACACGGTCACATTCGAGCCGCACGGCACCAACCCGCCGCCGCTTGTGGTACCACCGCTCGGAGGCGAACTGCTGGTGCTGATGTCGTACGTGAGGGGCGTGAAGTTGGCCAGCAACAGTGAATTGAAGAAAACGTCGTGCTCCGCGTCGGCGCCATTATCGTTGTTGAACAAGGCGATGCTGTCCAGGGTACTGCCAGTTGTCCCCGCCAATGTGCCGCCAATGATGTTCGTCGTGCCGCTCCCGTAGCTAACGATTGACAGCGTATAGCTGTCGTTCGTTCCCAGGCTGAAGATCAGGTGCAGGCCGGAGTACGTCAACGGCACGCCGCTGTCGCGAGCGCCGGAGGCATCGACGACCGTATAGTCGTCGCTGCCGCCGGCCAGGTAAAACTGGAAGCGGGCGCCGGTGGCGTAGTCCGCTGGGCTGGTCGTGGCGTCCCCGTTGCGCAGGGTGAATCCCACGGCCGCGCCGGACACGTCGTTGTAGCCGTTGTCCATGTCGATCAGGAGTTGCCCTCCGGCTTGCAGCGGGCCGATGGCAAATCCCCGGAACGCCGCCGCAATCGTCGCCTCACCGCAATTCTCGCTATTGGCATACATGCCCCAGGATTCGCCGTCGACGTCAATGCCCGGCGCAGCATGTGGTGAGCTCTTGGTCGAGGAGGAATCAAAAAACCCGTTGCAGGTGGTACCGCTGGCGGTATCAATCAAGTCCCATGGGTCAAAGCCGCTGCCACCGCTGGTCCCATTGATCCAGCCGCTGCTGTAGGCCGGGTCCGCGGCATTATCAATCGCCAGGGCCACCTGCGCATTCACGAAATTGGCCACCAATGCCTCATTGCCTGCGACGGGAAAAGAATAGCAAGGGGACGTACTGGCGATGCTGCCGTTCTGCGTCCAATACAGGAAGTTGTAGCACGCATTGGGCGTGGCGCAGACAGTGACGTTCGAGCCGCAGTTTACCAAACCGCTCCCGCTGGTCGTGCCTCCGCCGGGGGGCGAGGAACTGACCGTAATCGTATTGGTGGTGAACGCCACGAAAAATGTGTCGAAGGGCGCGTAGAGCGCCATCCCATTGACCGAATCCACGGCGTTTGTCGCCAAATGAACCAGATTCGTGGAAAGAATCGGCCAGACCGTGCCCGGGGTGAACGTCATTGTCTCGTGAATCGTATCCCACGTGAAGGTCCCCGTTGTTGAAGGCGTCACGGAAAATGCCGCCTGAACGGAATTGGTGTTCATGGGCTTGCTGAACTGCAGCACGATCGGAGCAGAACCTGAGACGCACGTGGCCGCGTGCGACGGACTTTGGCTGACAACCACCGGGTTGAGCGGCAGCACCAGCGATTGCGCAATGTAAATTTTCGCCGTCGTACTCGGGACATCGATGGACGGCGTGACGTTCGTGCCCCCGGAGGAGGTGATGATGATGGTGTCGTTGGTGTCGAGCAAATTGACGAGAACGGTGCCCGGTGCATAGGTGGTCGGGCAATTGGTCAGGATCTCGTCCGAGGCGGCGGTATTGAAACAGACGAAGATTTCCTCGTTGCTGAGCACGCGCGAGTAGGCAAACAAACCGGGCCCATTGGGGTCGTTATAAAGATTATTATGGACGCCGGTGCACAAGGCCGGGTACAGGCGTCGGAAGTTGTTGAGTTGGGCAACCAATTGAAACAGCGGATGCGTCTCGTTGAAGTTGTCGCCCACGGAAGCAGGATCCGGCTCGAATTGGCCCGCAAACATGTCTTCGCGATTGTCGTTGTTGTTGCCGTCGCCGCTGAACGCCTGCTCGGTGCCGTAATACAGGCTGGGAAGGCCGCGCGATGTATACAGAAACTCCAGCGCCACCGTGAGGCGGTTGGTGGTCGCGCCGCTGTTGCTGAGAAAACGCGGGTTGTCGTGATTGTCCAAAAATGTGACCAGCCGGTACCAGGCGTTGGTGTCGTAATCAGCGGCGATTTGATCGTAATGGGTCTCGATCGGTTGGGTGGGGCCCGAAGCCGTCGCGAATACCGAATTGATCTGGCCGTACAACACGTAATCCAGCGTCGAGTCCAGCATGTACGGACCGCCGGCCTCCGTGCCCGTATAGGAACCGACGAAGGGATCGTCCGTGAGACTGGAATTAAATATTTCGCCGAACATGAACAGGTTGGATTTTCCGATGGAAGTCGCATACTGGTGAAGCTGCGGACACCAGTACTGCCAGAAGCCGTAGTCGACGTGCTTGACCGTGTCAATGCGGAAGGCGTCGAAATCGGCCGCGCCGATCCAGTAGCTGTAAATATTCATCAGGTTGGTGCGGACGTAGGTGGTTTCCGTTGCCAGATCATTCAGACCATCGAGCTGTCCCAGAACAACTTCCTGTGTCGTGCTGTAGCTTTGGATGTCGCCGTTTGTGTGGAAGATGGTTGAGAGATCGGCTGTCGGCGAGACATTCGTCGGATTGAACGGGAAGGCATGCTGGTTGGCAATGCTGATGTACTGCAGGTTGTAGCCGGCGGGCGGCGCCTCCCAGTTGGGCCAATTCGGGTCGCTGCTGGTGAGCAGATTGCCCATGTGATTGCAAACGATATCGAGGATGACCTTGATCCCGCGGGCGTGGGCGGCCTGTACCATGTTCGAGAGGTCGGCCATCGTGCCCCAGTGAGGGGCCAACGTGTAAAAATCCTGCGCCGCGTAGCCGTGATACGCAGAGCTCCCGTCGCCGATATTCAACGGGATCGGCGAAATCCAGATCGCCGTTGCCCCGAGCGCTTTGATGTAGTCCAGCTTGTCTTGAATGCCTTTGAAATCCCCACCATGGATTCCGGCGTTGTACGTCGGGTCGTAAGGCGAGCCGCGGCTGGCTTCCACGTTGTCGTTCGAGGGATTGCCGTCGTAAAAACGGTCGGTGAGAATCTGATAGATGTTCTCGTTTCGCCAGTCAGTGGGCGACGGGTAGTGCTGGGCTTGCGCTGCGGCGGCAATCGAAAGCCCGATAACGATGAAGAGGATTCTCGTTACACCGGTCGCACTCGACAAAATGTTAGGGGACTTGGTTACGACGCAGGGGGTAGCGGGCATGACAGCTTGACCATGCAAAAATCGAGAAAGGATGAACGCCCAATCAACCCGTCGTGGGTTTAACTTCATTAGTTCGCCTTAGAAACCTCAGCTACCGCGAACCCCTTATAGCGACGAAACCGCTCGAAAGCAAGCTAACACTCTCGCGTACCCGGCGCCTCTAAGGCACCACTTGCGCGCGGAGAAAATCATTGGAGGGCAGCCGGGGACTCTGTTCATCCGGCCGTGAACGTCAGTGAGTTCGTTCACGGTCTTGTCGATCACGACCGCGCCCCTTGATCATCACGGCTGCGAAATCTGGAGGCGGTAGAACTCCTGCGGCGAAATTGCGTTCGTGTCGGTGATCGTGACCTGATTGCCGTTCGTCGCGGGACCCGTATATGTTGTGAGCGCCATCCACACACCATTTACCAAATCGGTGCTGAATTGCGGCGTGTACGTCCGCCCCGCCACCTGCGGACTGAAAAACAGGTTTTGCCAATTCGCCTGGCCGATTTGCGGCACGATTTGCAGGGTGAACACCGAGGCGGGGTTTGTGGGATCAAGCCCCGCGACATACTTGAAGGAGTTGTTCTGGCCAGTGCCGTCGGCATCACACGCGGCGCAGCTGGTACTGCCCGTGGAGGAACTGGAACCGAAATACTGCAAGCGCCACCAATCAGGGATGCCGTCGCCGACGGAATCGATGTTGTAGAGTTGGGAGATCTGGGCGGCCGGCAGGCTGCTGCCGTAGATGCGCACGTCGTCGATATTGCCATTGAAGAAAGTGCTGGAGTCGCCGGCACTGGGCTTGGCGCCGATGACCAGGGCATCGGTCGTCAGGGCCAAGGTCCCGCTGGCGACCTGTTGAGTGACCAGTTGGCCGTCGATGTAGAGACTGATCAGCGACGAACCGTCGTAGGTGCCGGCCAGATGATGCCAGGCGTATGAGGACGGGGGGCTGACGGTGAGTGTGCCATTGGTGACGCCGGCCAGCAGGAATTCGAGTTGGCCGGACGGATTGGCGAAAAGAGCGTATTGATTGTCAGAGGCACCCTTCTCCACGATGCGGGGATAGACCTGCCAGGCCCCGCTGTTGTCATAGACCCAGGCGGCGATGGTAATGCCGTTGATGGGGTTGAGTGTCGGCGAATTGGAAACGGTCACCTTGGTATACTGGCCGTCAAACTGCAGAGCGCCGTTGACCATGCCATTGATCCAGTTGCCGCCGCCCAGGACCACGGTGCCGGTGTTGCTGTTTCCGGAGTAATCGTAGGCGA
>CAZAQZ010000213.1:0-5559 GCA_964487175.1 uncultured Verrucomicrobiota bacterium
TCCGCCGGCCGTGGCGCCGAACTGATTGCGTTTGAAGGCCGGCGTCGGTCCCGCGACCAACGTCGAAAAGGGGATGCTTTCAGACCAGGCGCGAAACGGTTTGGACACTGGGCAATCCCATCTCCCGCGTCCGTCGATCACTGGAGGGGCTGTCAAGGGCCGGGAGTTGATTCCGTTCAAACCCATGCCTGCCATCGAGGCCCAGTGTCTATCAGAGCACGGAGGATTTCATAGAAGGGGATGGGCCAGACCGTCAGTCGCTTTTCAGTGGGACTAATCGATCTTCGGTTTGAGATTCGAGTTTGTTGGGTACGTCGGAATGTCCCCCGGTTTCAACACCGGTAGCGGTATGATATTCGCCGGAGGCGCCAAGGCTCCCTCCTTCGCCCGGCGCTTCCGCCTCCGCCAAGCTTTCGGCGGACACGATGGCCGACAGGGCGGTGAGGCGGACGGGATCGGCTACGACAGAGGTTCCTCGACAAGCTCGGAATGACAGAGGAGCCGACCACGAAGCGGCGCCGCGCGGGCGTTGCCCTCCAAACGGCGCGGATTGATGACGGCGCGAGTGTCCGGTCTTGACTGGACGTTTGGCGGGCAGGTAGGGTTCTTGGCGCGACCGAAGCAGGCATGATGATGCACAGCTCGCCAGGACAATGAACCACGCATGGAGATCACTGGGCGTGGTGTGTGTGCTGGTCATCGGGGTGTACGCGTACATGGCCGAGTCGGGTGCGTTGGAACTGCAGCTTCCGAAGGCGGCTGACACTTACTACAATTTGCTGGTGCAAGGATTTCGTGCGGGCCAGCTCAACCTGAAAAAAGAGGTGCCGCCGGGGCTCGCGCAACTGGCCGACCCGTACGATCCTGACGCCCATTCACCTTACGGACTGCTCGACCTGAGTTTCTACAAGGGCAAGCTGTACCTTTACTTCGGCGTGACGCCCGCCTTGATCTTGTTCTGGCCGTACGCCGCGCTGACCGGCCATTACCTGTTTCACAGGCAGGCGGTGGTGATTTTTTGCGTGATCGGTTTTTTGGCCAGCGTGGGGTTATTGCATGCGCTGTGGCGGCGCTACTTTGCGGAAGTCAGCGTCGGGGTGGTGGCGGCTTGCGCGCTCGCGCTGGGTCTGGCGACGGGCGTGCCGGTGCTGTTGACGCAGTGCGATGTGTACGAGGTGGCGATCAGCAGCGGATATATGCTGACGATGCTGGCGCTGGCGGCGATCTGGTGCGCGTTGCATGAACCCGAACGCAGGGGCCGGTGGCTGGCGGTGGCGAGCGTGGCTTACGGGCTGGCGGTGGGGGCGCGGCCGAATTTGCTGTTCGGCGCGGTCATCCTGCTGGTGCCGGTGATCCAGGCGTGGCGGGAACGGCAGAAGGTCTGGGTTCCGCTGATGGCGGCGACGATTCCGATCACGCTCATTGGGTTGGGGTTGATGCTGTACAACGACCTGCGGTTCAATAGTCCGTTTGAATTCGGGTGGCGTTATATGATCACCTGGGAGCGGCAGGTGGCGCGGCAACTTTTCAAGGTTCAATATCTCTGGTTCAATTTCCGGGCGTATTTTCTGCGACCGTCCCATTGGAGCGGTCGATCCCCTTTCGTGCAGGCTGTGGCAATGCCACCTCCGCCCGCGGGTTACGGGCAGGCGGCGAGAACCTTCGGCATCCTGACCAACATTCCGATCGTATGGCTGGCGCTGGCCGTGCCGCTGGCGTGGCGGAATCGGCCGGGGCAGACTGGCTCACCATTGCGTTGGTTTGTGATGGCGGTGGGGCTGCTTTTTGGGATCTGCGCGTTGACACTCGGGTTGTTTACGAGCGTGATCTTCCGCTATGAAGTGGATTTCCTGCCGGCGCTGCTGTTGCTGGCCGTGGTTGGTGTCCTTGGATTGGAGCGCGCGCTGGTTGACCGGCCGATGTGGCAGCGTGCAGCAGTGCGGTGGAGCGGGGGCGTGCTGCTTGGTGTTTCGGTGGCGTTCAACCTGTTGGCGGGCGTTGAGTTTTACGCCGAGGCACAATACAACCTGGGATATCACCTGGTCAAAGCGGGCAACGCGTCAGAGGCGATCGAGCACTACCGGCACGCGTTGCGGCTCAATCCGGATTACGCCGAAGTGCACAACGACCTGGGGTGGATCTTGTGGCGCGAGGGCAAGTTGCCGGAGGCGACAGAACACCTCGAGGCGGCGTTGCGGCTCCGGCCCGAGTTTGCCGAAGCGCACTGCAACCTGGGGGCCGTCTTGTGGCAGGGGGGCAAATTGCCGGAGGCGATGCAACAATTCGAACAGGCGGTACGGCTCAAGCCCGACTACGCCGATGCGTACTGCAGCATGGGGTCCGTCCTGTGGCAGTTGGGCAAGATGACAGAGGCGATCCAACAATACGGAGAGGCGTTACGAATCAGGCCCGATATGGTCGAGGCGCACGCCAACCTGGGAGGTCTCCTGAAGGAGTTGGGCAGGATGCCGGAGGCCATTCAACAGTACGAACAGGCCCTTCAACTCAGTCCCGATTTGGCCGAGATCCGCGGCGACTTGGGGTTCGCCTTGATGCGAACGGGCAGGGTGTCTGAGGCGATCCAACAATATGAAGAGGCGTTACGGATCAGTCCCGATTTGGCCGAGGTGCACAACAACCTGGGCATCGCCCTGGAGCTGGTGGGCAAGACGAGCGAAGCCATCGATCAATATGAGCGGGCAGTGAAAATCAAACCCGATTACACCCAGGCTCGGAACGCGCTTCAGCGACTGCAAGCTCCCAAGTAAGTGACTGCTCCCTGCGCTTGCACTGATTCGGGGCGGCGCTTAGGATGAACCGCATTGTTACCGTTGGATCGTTGGACAACGTGGATCACGGACGATGCGGTTTACTTTTCAACCGGCAGAGAGGCGGACCGTCGAGAGAATGATGAATCGATGGATGTGACCGCATTCCCAGAATGAGTCCGGCCAATTCCAGCGTGGTGTCCGCGCCGCCGGCGGCGCCGGGGGATACTGTGAAGCGATTGTTGCCGTGGCTTGTGGCCGTGGCGTTCTTCATGGAATCGCTCGACACGACGATTCTCAACACGGCCGTCCCGGCCATCGCCAAAGCGCTCGGCGTCGCCCCGCTCAGCATGAAGGCGGTGCTGTCGAGTTACACGTTGAGCCTGGCGGTGTTCATTCCGGTCAGCGGCTGGATGGCGGATCGGTTCGGCACGCGCCGCGTGTTTTCGTCGGCGATTGGCCTGTTCACGCTGGGGTCATTTCTCTGCGGCATTTCGAGCAACATCCATGTTCTTGTCGCCTGCCGCATCCTGCAAGGCTGCGGCGGAGCGATGATGGTGCCCGTGGGCCGGCTCACCATGGTACGGACGTTCCCGAAATCGGAACTGATCCGCGCCATGAGCTTCGTGGCCATTCCCGGCCTGATTGGCCCCATGCTCGGGCCTGTCGCGGGCGGTTTCATTGTGGGGTACTTTCATTGGCGGGTCATCTTTTTCGTCAACCTGCCGATTGGCCTGCTGGGTTTGTACATGGTGTATCGGCATCTGCCGGATTATTACGAACCGACCCATCCGCTGGACGTCACGGGCCTGATCCTGTTCGGCTCCGGCATCGGGCTGTTGTCGTATGTGCTGGAAGTATTTGGCGAGCACACGTTGAGCGGGCGCGTCATCCTGGTGTTGCTGGTGATAGCCGCCGTTCTTCTTACTGCCTACGGACTGAAGGCGACACGCACCGAGTTTCCGTTGCTCCGGCTGACCTTGTTTAAGATTCGGACCTTTCGCGCGTCGGTCAGCGGCAGCTATTTCACGCGGTTGGGTGTCGGCGGAATTCCGTTCCTGTTTCCGCTTCTGTACCAGGTTGGTCTCGGGTTTACGCCGATTCAATCCGGCCTGCTGATGATGCCCCAGGCGCTGGCCGCGATGAGCCTGAAGATGACGATGCCGGCCATACTGAGGCGGTTTGGGTACCGTGCCGTATTGATTTCCAACACCATGATCATCGGATTGCTCATTGCCCTGTTCGCGACCATCGGCCCGGGCACACCGGTGTGGCTGATCGCCGCGCAGGCGTTTGCGTTCGGGTTCTTCACCTCGCTGCAATACACGAGCATGAACACGCTGGTGTACGCCGACGTCACCGAGGAACAGACCAGCAGTGCCAGCACCATTGCGAGCACGATGCAGCAGATGTCGATCAGTTTCGGTGTGGCGACGGCGTCGCTGGCCACGGCGTTCTTCGTCCCCGACCGCTTTCACACCAGCGCGCCGCAAATGATACACGGCATCCACCAGGCGTTCCTCTGCCTGGGCGGTTTGACCGTCCTGTCCGCTATTGTTTTCCATGAATTGAAAGACGATGACGGCAACACCGTCAGCCTGCACAAAGTCCTTCAGCATGTCGGGTGAGGAGAGGGCATTCCTTCACCAGACGAAGCGGGTTTCCCGCGACCTGCTGCCCTGAAACTGGATGATTTCCAGAGTGAGACAGCGGCTTCTCGAGTCCTGACCCGCGCTTCACCAGCGCAGCCACAACCCCTAGTAGGGTTTGAATACCATGTCCGTCAAATGCATCGCTTCATCAAATCAGACATCCGTAAAAGCCTTATTTTTACTGTGTTCCGTGGCACTGTCCTTGCTTGAAAGGCAGGGCCATGATGCGAATTAATGATTATTTCCGTTTAGTGATTGAACGTAATGCTTCCGATTTTCACCTGTCCAGCGGCACCCGGCCGATGTTTCGCGTGGGGGGCATCATGACGCCGGTGAACGACCAGGTGTTGACCAACGCCGATGTCCAGGCGCTCATTGGTGAAATCCTGCCGCCGCGCAATCGCGCCGAGTGGGAGCAATGCCACGACACGGATTTCGCCCACGATTTCGATGCCACAGCCCGGTTTCGCTGCAACATCTTTGTTGACCGCAATGGAACCGGTGGCGTGTTTCGTCTGGTTCCGGCCAAGATTCGGAGTTTTCAGGACCTGGGACTGCCCGAGCCGGTCAAGAAACTCTGTTTTCTCACGAAAGGTCTGGTGCTGGTCACAGGGCCGACCGGCAGCGGCAAGTCCACCACGCTGGCGACGATGATCGATTACATCAACGAGAGCCGGACCGATCACATTATCACCATTGAAGACCCGATCGAGTTCGTGCACCCGAACAAGAAGTGCCTGGTCAACCAGCGCGAAGTGCATTCCCACACGCAAGGTTTTAAGAACGCCCTGCGCGCGGCATTGCGCGAAGACCCGGACATCGTCATGGTCGGTGAAATGCGCGATTTGGAAACCGTCAGGATCGCGTTGGAGACCGCGGAGACAGGCCATCTGGTCTTTGGAACGCTGCACACGACGACCGCGGCGGGCACCGTCGATCGGTTGATCAACCAGTTCCCCGCAGACGAGCAGTCGCAGGTGCGCGCCAGCCTGGCCGAAAGTTTGCGCGGAGTGGTTTCGCAGACGTTGTGCAAGAAGAAGGGCGGCGGACGCGTTGCCGCTCTGGAAATTCTCATGGGCAACTACGCATTGGCCGCCAATATTCGCCAGACGTTGCTTCATGTTGGGCAGCCCGTTGCC
>CAZAQZ010000214.1:0-5559 GCA_964487175.1 uncultured Verrucomicrobiota bacterium
GTGACGTTTTCCGCGCAGGGCAAGGAGTACTCCGTTCGCCTGAGCACGCTGGAGAATCAACCGAGTGTGTCTCCATGAGACTTCCCGGTTTCATCCAGCGCCCGCGCGCGTTCACGTTGATCGAAATGGTCCTGGCCATGGGTGTGATGGCCATCGTACTGGTGGTCATTAACGCGGCTTTTTTCAGCGCGATCCGGTTGCGCCAGCGCACGGCAGACGCGGTCGACGAAGCGCAGCCGGTGCAGCAGGCGTTGACAGTATTGCGTCGTGATTTGCAGTGCGCGATCGCGCCCAGCGGGACTCTGTCCGGTGATTTCAAAGCGGGCGCCGTCAACGAACCGAACATGAGCCAGAATGCCTCGATTGAGATTTACACAACGACCGGCGCGTTGCACGACAACGAGCCTTGGGGAGATATCCAGAAGGTCACCTATGAATTGAAGGACCCGACGGTGCGTACGGCTTCTGGTGGCAAGGACTTGGTCCGCAGCATCACGCGCAATTTGCTGAGCACCACGTCCCCCGACGTGCAGGACCAATGGATGATGGGCGGTGTCCAAACCATCAAATTCGAATGCTTCGACGGGACACAGTGGCTGGACAATTGGGACACGACGACCAGCAACACGAACCTGCCTGTGGCGGTGCGAGTAAGCATCCAGCTTGCTAACGATCCTGCCGATCCACCGGTGGCGATGGTCGTGCCGGTTGTGTCACAGTCGGCCACCAATCAGCTTCAGACCGTGGCGAGCACAGGCAACTAAATGAATGCGTCTCCTTCCCATCGCATTGTTCGCAGCCAGAGGGGCTCGGTGCTGGTCATCGTCCTGTGGATCGCATTTGCCCTGGTCAGCATTGCGCTGTATTTCGCAGATTCGATGTCGTCTGAACTGCGGGCGTCGGACAACCGAATTTCGGGCCTGGCGGCCGACCAGGCCATCGACGGCGCCCAGCGCTACGTCAGTTACATCCTGACCACCTACGCGACCAATGGCGTGGTGCCGGACCTTAGTGAGTATAAGGCGGGGTCCGTGCCGGTTGGCGACGCGCACTTTTGGATCATTGGCCGGGATCCCTCGGGAAAGCCAAACACTGAACCATATTTCGCCCTGATTGACGAAGCCTCGAAACTGAATTTGAACCGCGCCAATACCAACATGCTGTCCCAGTTGCCGAACATGACGCCGGACTTCGCGGCCGCAATCGTGGATTGGCGGTCCACCAACGGGCCGAGCGCGTACGCGCTGGATTACGCACCACTGAATTACGCGCCGAAGAAGGCGCCGTTTGAGACCGTGGACGAACTTCGCCTGGTGTACGGTGCCTCCATCAGCGCGCTCGTTGGCGAAGACGTGAACCGTAACGGCGTTCTGGATGGAAGCGAGGTGGATGAAAACCACAACGGCCAGGTAGTCCCCGGGATTTTTGAATATGTCACCGTGTTCAGCCGCGAACCCAATATGCACAGCGACGGCACGCCACTGACCAATGTAAACAGCCGGGCGCAGCTTTCCCAGGCACTCCAGGCGCAACTCGGCGCCTCCCGGGCCAGTCAAATCATGCGCAGCCTGACGGGGCGCGCCGGCACCAACGGAGTGCAGGCCGTCCGGACCACGACGTTTAGCAACCTGCTGCAGTTCTATTTGCGGAGTGGTATGACTTCGACTGAATTCGCCCTGGTCGCGAACGGCCTGACCGCCAGCGCATCGTTCTACACATACGGTCGCGTAAACATCAACACGGCCAATGCGGTTGTGTTAAGCTGCCTGCCCGGCATGGATCCCGGGACTGCGCAGCAGCTGGTGGCCTACCGCCAGTCGAACCCCAACAACCTTGGGTCGATCGCGTGGATTGTGGATGCGTTGGGCGCCAGCAGCCAGGTCGTGCAGGCGTTGGCCCAGGGTGATTACATCACCACACACAGCTATCAATTCACCGCCGATGTCGCGGCGGTCGGGCCCTATGGCCGCGGATACCGTCGCACACGGTTTGTCTTCGATCTGAGTGCCGGCAGCGTGCAAGTTGTTTACCGCCAGGACCTGAGCCGGCTCGGGTGGGCGCTGGGCAAGACGGTCCGCAACGCGTCCGCGACCAAGGAGGCGACATGACCAGCGTTTTGAACAGGCCGTGGGGTCAGCGCCGGAAGCTTTCGAGCCTGCTTGGTCTTGTGCTGGACGGCAGCCGCTTGGACGGCGTCGTGGTGCGCCTGCAGAACGGTTCGTTGCAAGCGGAACATGATTTCTCGACAGCGCTGTCGCTTGATCCGCTGACCAACGACGCCGAATTGGTCGGCCGTGAAATTCTGAATCACATCGAAGCGGCGGGCGTGCGCGAGCGCCACTGCGTCGTCGCCCTGCCGCTGAAATGGGCGTTGGCCGCGCATACCAAGCTGCCGGAATTGCCGGAAGCCGATGTCGACAATTTCCTGCAGATCGAAGCCGAGCGGGGATTTCCCTGCGATGTAGCGACGCTGCGTGTTTCGATCTCCAGGTACATGGGGCCGTCGGGAGAACCCTACGCCACCTTTGTCGGCGTCCCGTCAGCCCACGTCGAACGGTTGGAGCAAATCCTTCACGCGGCGAGATTGAAACCGGTCAGTCTGACCCTGGCCACGGCAGTGTTGCAACCGCCGGGCGCCGAATCTTCAAACGGCGTGCTCGCGCTCAGTATCGGCAATAGCAGCGTCGGCCTGCAAATCACCTGCGGTGGCGGCGTGGCGTCGCTGCGGGCGCTGGAGGGGGCGTTGGAAACGGAAGGCGGGGAGCGGATTCTGAACGGCGAACTTGTTGCCCGTGAAGCGCGCATCACCCTCGGGCAATTACCCGCCGAGGTGCGCGATGCAGTCAAGCGCATCCGAATCTTTGGCGCGCATCCGCTGTCGCAGCAACTGGCGGCCGAACTGCGCCCACGATTCGAGCCGGCCGGGTTGTCGGTCGAAGTCGTTTCCAGCTACGCGGCGGATGAATTTGGCGTGACGATCCCGGTGGAAACCGCCGTGTCACCCGCGTTCAGCCTCGCTGCGTGTCAGCTGGTCGGACGAAAGGACCCGTTCGAGTTTTTGCCGCCGCGAATTCCGGCATGGAAACGGATCGCGTCACAGTATTCCTCCGGCAGGCTGCGGATGGCCGGGGCGGTGGCCGGGGCGATCGTTGCGATTGTTGGGGGGGCGTTTGGCATCCAGCAATGGCAATTGTCGCGACTGAGTTCGCGGTGGACGAAGATGGCGTCCCCGGTTCAGGAACTGCAAGCGGTGCAGGATCAAATCCGGCAATACCGGCCGTGGTTCGACGATTCATTTCGCTGTCTGATGGCTTTGCGGCAACTCTCAACAGTCTTTCCTGAAGACGGAGTGGTCACGGCCAAGACGCTGGAGATTCGCAACATGAGCGAGGTGAGTTGCTCGGGCACTGCGCGGGACAACGCCGCACTGTTGCGGACATTGAGCCAGTTGCGCGCGGCCGACGGCGTGCGGGACGTGAAGGTGGCCCAGATGCGCGGCAAAGCCCCCGTGCAATTCACGTTCGATTTTCACTATGGCGAAGGGGGTTCCGGTGAAAATTAAGAATCGGCAGCGGTCGTTGATCATCGCGACGATTGTCCTGCTCGCAGCGCTTGCCGCGGATAAACTGGTGTTCGGGCCGTTGGCAAGGGCGTGGAAAGTGCGGGCGGATAGAATTACGGATTTGCGCAAGGAAGTCGCAGACGGATCACAGCTGTTGCAACGTGAGAGCACTTTACAGGCGCGTTGGGACCAAATGCGCACCAACACGCTGCCCAACAACACGTCCTTGGCCGAGCAGCAATTGCTCAAGGCCGTCGATGCCTGGTCGCACGACAGCCGCGTGAGCGTCACCGGCATCACGCCGCAATGGAAGCAGGAGGGGGACGACTACATGACGTTGGAATGCCGGGTGGACGCGTCGGGCGATCTGTCGGCTCTGAGCCGGTTTCTCTACGACATCGAAAAATCGCCGATGGCGCTGCAACTGCAGTTGGTCGAGCTCACCGCGCG
The DNA here is from genome assembly GCA_964487175.1 of uncultured Verrucomicrobiota bacterium. Lineage (GTDB taxonomy): Bacteria > Verrucomicrobiota > Verrucomicrobiia > Palsa-1439 > Palsa-1439 > CAWFPN01. The sequence goes on from CAZAQZ010000214.1 coordinate 4,013, forward strand.
GGATGACGCCGGCCAGGAACTGGCCATGGGACTTCAAATCAGCGGTCTGGTGCTGACTCCAGGCGGGCAACAACCATGAACATGAAGCAACACAGATACACCTTCCTGGCCGGACGTGTCGTCCGGATACGGAACCTCGCGTGCAAGACGCGGCGGGTGTGGATCATCGCAATCGGCGTGGTGGCGGGCAGTCTTGTGGCATCGGGTCAGGATACCAATGCACCTGCGCGGCCGGATTATCCCTTTTTCAGCGTCATTGCGGACCGCAACATTTTCAATCCCAACCGATATGCGCACCAGACACGGTCCAGCCGCGCAGAAGAGTCGGCACCGCAGGCGGCCACGTTCTCACTGGTCGGCACTATGAGTTACCAGAAGGGAACATTTGCGTTCTTTGACGGAACCAGCCCGGACTACCGAAAGGTTCTACAACGCGATGATACCATTGCCGGGTACAAGGTTACAGCCATTGCACCGGACACCGTGAACCTCGACGCCAAAGGCAAGGAGATTCAAATGAAAGTCGGCGCCCTGATGCGCCAGGACAAGGAAGGCGGATGGCAGTTGGGGGCGCAAGAACAAGAGCCGGTTGATTCGGTCAAGGACGCCGCTTCGGAAGGTTCATCGGAGAGCGTCACAAGCGGAGGATCAGAGGGTGAGATGAGCGATGTCCTGAAGAAGCTGATGCAACAGAGAGAACAGGAGTTGAAATGAATCCATTCAATGTACGCACGCGGTGGGTGAGTTGCACGTTGGGCATCCTGGTTGCGGGGCTGGTCCAAGTCGCACTGGCGGCTGCGCCCCCCGATACAGGCACGACAACAATAGCCGCTTTTCCGAATGCCGTGGTCGAACTGCCGCCCGGCGCCAGTTCGGCCGTAACCAATGCCAGGAGCGGCCCGGATGAATTGCGCTTGAATTTCCGCGGGGCGCCGATCGAGCAGGTGCTGGATTATCTGAGCGACGCGGCGGGGTTCATTATTCAATTGAACGCCCCGGTCCGGGGAAAAGTGGATGTCTGGAGCGACCAGCCGGTGACCCGGAATGAGGCGGTCGACCTGCTGAATTCCGTCCTCAACCGGAACGGCTATGCCGCCGTTCGCAACGGTCGCATGTTGACGATCATGAGCAAGGACGACGCCATTCACGGGGACATTCCGGTCAAGATCAGCGAGGACCCTTCGTCGATTCCCAAGAACGATGAAATCGTGACGGAGATCATTCCGATCCGGTATGTCGAGGCGGAGCAATTGGTCAAGGACCTGTCGCCGATGACGTCGCTGCATGCGACGATCGTCGCGAATGAAGCCGGCAACTCCATCGTGATCACCGATACGCAGGCCAACATCCGGCATCTGGCTGAAATCATCAAAGCGATTGATTCGAGCGCGGAAGACTCGATGGAGGTGCGTGTGTTTCATTTGAAACATCACGACGCGGTGGAGATCGCCAATTTGCTGACCGAACTGTTTTCTGACCAGGGCAATGCGGGTGCCAGCCAGGTGCCGATCCGATTCGGCGGCCGAGGCGGCGGATTTGGCCCCGGT
>CAZAQZ010000215.1:0-5536 GCA_964487175.1 uncultured Verrucomicrobiota bacterium
GTGAGCAGATTGTCGGAATGCATCTTCGCGATCTCCTGGCAGAACGAGATTAATTCGAGCTCGTTTCCCCGCTCCGCGTAGGCCGAATCCAAATGCTGCCACGCGCTGTCGTCAAACGGGTTCAACCGCACGACTTGTTTGGTGAACGCCACGAGATCGACCGGACATTCGTTGCCTTCGCCCGTCTGCTCGACGAACGACCACGCCGGACGATTGCCGGGGCGCGACCTGATGATTTGCTGACAGAAGGTGATGAATTCGCCCTGTGAACCGGCCCTGGCACAAAGCTCATTCAGTTTCCACCAGGAACTTTGCTTTTCGGGATTACGATTGATTGCTTTCTGGCACCGCTGGATTTGCCAATTGAGAAGATAATGCTGCATGTACGACTGTCCCTTTTTTCCCTTATTTGTATGCTGTAAAGCATCCCGCGAGCCAGATTTTTACAGGGTTGCAGCCTGAACAGCGAAACTTTATGTGCCGGGATTACCCGGTACGTAGATCTACCGGATAATTGCCTATTCCACATTCCTCAATTGCACGGCATTGATCAGCTTGTCACGGACGAGGATATTGGAAACCACCACGATTTGGTCGCCCTTTTCCACCAGTTTTTTCTCCCATAGGACGCGCTCGGCACGCAGGATGGTCACCTCCGGATCATCACTGAACTCGGTGACGAAAGCCGTGACGCCCCGGGACAGACAGAGCTGATTGCGGACCCGCTCGGAGTGAGTGAAGGCGTAAATCGGCGAATGCTTCGGGCGGAGCCACGACGTGCATTCGGCCATGTATCCGTGCTTGGTAAACACCAGGATGCCCTTGGCCTTCACTTCATTCGCCATGACCACGGCGGAGCGCACGACTTTTTGCCGTTCATCGCGCAACTCAGCGCCTTCCGCATAGCCGGCACCTCCGCTTTGTTCAATGCGCTCGGAGATCCGCTTCAGCACCTCGATGCATTCCAACGGATACTTTCCCACCGTCGTTTCGCCCGAAAGCATGATTGCGTCTGCCTGCTCGTAGACAGCGTTGGCAACGTCGGTCACCTCGGCGCGCGTGGGCATCGGGTTTTCGATCATCGATTCCAGCATGTGAGTGGCGACAATCACAGGCTTGCCAAACCGGATGCAGGCCTTGACGGTCCGGCGCTGAATTATCGGCAGTTCCTCGTAGGGGCATTCGATGCCCAGATCCCCGCGCGCCACCATGATCCCGTCGCTGGCATCGATCAGATCGTAAAGGTTCTGGACAGCCTGCTGATCCTCAATCTTGGAAACGATCTTCGCGTCGCTATCTCTCTCCTTCAGAAGTTGCCGAAGCTCCTCCACGTCCTTCTTTTCTCGCACAAAGGAAAGGGCAATCAGGTCGATTCCCAATGAAATACCCAATTCGATATCCAGCCGGTCTTTGTCGGTGATCGACGGCATACTGATTTTGACGCCAGGCAAGTTAATATGGCGACGGGAACCGAGTTCCCCCTCCGTTAGCACCTCACACCGCATCCGGCGGTGCAGTTTCTCAAGAACCTTAAGCCGAATGACACCGTTATCCACCAGAACCGTATCACCCTCGTGGATATCGTTGACCATATTCGGGTAATTGACATCAACGGACTTCTCCTCTTCGCTCTGGGCACCCTTGACGGTAAACTCGAACACATCACCCGGTTTAAGATGCATCGGTAACGGTAGGTCGCCGGTCCGGATGGCGGGTCCCTGGGTGTCCATCATGATCGCGCAGTTCCGCCCCACGCGCTTGGATGCTGCCCGGATGCGGGAAAAAACTTCCCGAGTCCACTCATGCGTGGCGTGGCTCATGTTAAGACGGGCGATGTCCATGCCCGCCGCAATCGCCTTTTCCAGCATCTCAGCGGATTCGGTCTGCGGACCGATCGTGCAGATAATCTTCGTACTTCTCACGCATTCCCACTGTAGCAAGGGTTTGGAAAAAGAAAAGATTGCAAATCGCGGGTCGGAAATTTATCGTAGCCTAATCAACCAGGGAGGGTTATGCCGACCGTTGCAGTCTATCCTGGCAGCTTCGATCCTATCACCAATGGCCATCTCGACGTGATACACCGCGCCGCGGCGATGTTCGACAAGGTCATCGTGGCCGTGGCGCGCAACGGGCAGAAATCGCCCATGTTCACAGTGGAGGAACGCGTCGCCCTGATTCGGGCAGCAGCCCGAAAAGAGCGCAATGTTCAGGTGGACGAATTCAAGGGTCTGTTGATCCACTATGCCCGACGCGAACGGGCGACGGTCGTCGTGCGCGGGTTGCGGGCCGTATCGGACTTTGAATTCGAGTTCCAGCTGGCCCTGATGAACCGGCGGCTTGACCCAAGGATTGAGACAATTTTTCTGATGCCCAAGGACGAATACATTTTTATCAGTTCCGGACTGGTCAAAGAGATTGCGGGACTGGGTGGCGATGTGAGCGGTTTTGTGCCGCTCGCTGTCAAACAAGCGTTGAAACGCAAGCTCGCGACGCGGCGTTGAAATAACCGGGGCGCGGGCGTAGCGTGGGGGAGAACAGATGAAAATCAACGTCAAACGCATTCCTGTCGATGGCGAAACGCTGCAAGGAAGCGAGCCTTCTACGATCCTGGAAGTGGATACGCCGGATACTTCCTTTCACCAAGAGATCAAGTACGACCTACATGCGCAAATCCAGGACAATGCGCTGCTGGTCACCGGAAAATTGCGGACGCCGGCCACACTCCGGTGCAGCCGGTGCCTGTGCACGTTCGACCAGCTGTTGAAAGTCGACCATTTTGTGTTCCATCAGGAGCTTCAAGGCGAGGATTTCGTGGACTTGACGGACAATATCCGCGAGGATATTATCCTCGAACTTCCGCAAAAGGCGCTCTGTGAGACAGATTGCAAGGGGCTGTGCCCGACTTGTGGAAAGAATTGGAACGAAGGCGCTTGCCAGTGCGAACCGTCGAAGGGTGATTTGCGCTGGCATGCGTTGGATCAACTGAAACTGCAGTAACGGAGAGTATTTTCTCATGGGTGTACCGAAACGAAGAATGTCCAAGATGCGCCTGCGCACACGCAAGGCGGCCAATCGCCCCAAGGCGCCGCAACTGTCGGTCTGCTCGCAATGTGGTGCGCGGGTCAGGCCACATCACGTTTGTCCGTCGTGCGGCTATTACAAGGGCCGCCAAGTCATTTCCATCAACGCAGCATAACAACTGGTTTCGATGAGAATTGCCGTCGATGCGATGGGTGGCGATTTCGCGCCCCAGAACATCGTTGCCGGCGTGGCCGCTGCGCTGCGCGACGAGGCGAAAATCGTGCGCCTGTTTCTGGTGGGCGACCAGCCCCGTATCGAGGCGGAACTGCGCAAGCTCAACTTCCAGGACCCCCGCATCGAGATCGTCCACGCCAGCGAGGTCATCGAAATGAACGATCCTCCTGTGCAATCCGTCCGGCGCAAGAAGGACAGCTCCATGTGCCGCGCGATCGACATCGTAAAGCGCGGCGAGGCCGACGCAGTCGTCTCCGCCGGCAATACGGGTGCGCTTCTCACGGCGTCGCATCTCAAACTGCGCACACTCGAAGGAATTGATCGGCCGGGTCTGGCCTGCTTGATTCCCGCGCCGGAGAATGTGTTTGTCTTGATGGACGCAGGCGCCAATCTTGAACCGCGTCCGTCCAGCCTGGTGCAGTACGCCGTGATGGGCAGTCTGTACTCCAAACAAATCCTAGGCTACAAGAGTCCGCGTGTCGCTGTGCTGTCCATCGGTACCGAGGAGATGAAAGGCAATGAGCTTACCCTCGAGGCCCACCGGCTGTTGAAACAGTCGCAACTCAATTTTGTCGGGAACATCGACGGCCATGACCTTTTTGCCAACATCGCGGACGTAATCGTGACCGATGCCTTCGTCGGGAATGCTGTGCTGAAAGCCTGCGAGAGCACGACACGTGTCGTCGCCCGTTGGTTGAAGGATGAACTGAAGCGCAACCCGTTGCGCAAGCTCGGCGCTTTGCTGGCTGGCGGCGCTTTCAGGTCGCTGAAGCGCAGGATTGATCCGGACGAATACGGCGGCGCGGTCCTGCTCGGTATCAACGGCATTTGCATCAAGGCCCACGGTGCCAGTTCGCCGAAGGCCGTCAAGAATGCCATCCGCATCGCCTCTGAATTCGTGGGAGGCCAGTTCAACGAGCACATCGTTGAGGAGATCAAGAAACTCAATGACAAGTTCCAACAAACCCCCGTTACGCAACCCCCGGTTGAAGCGGCCCACTAGGCCGGTCCACATTGTCGGCACCGGCTCCTACGTGCCCGACCGCGTGCTGACCAATGCCGACCTGGAGAAGATGGTGGACACCACGGATGAGTGGATCACCTCGCGCTCCGGCATCAAGGAACGCCGTATCGCGCCGGATTGGATGTGCACATCGGACATGGGCACCGAAGCTGCGCACCGTGCCATGAGCCAGGCAAATGTCCGCGAGGACGAAATCGATCTCATCATTTGTGCGACGATCACCCCCGACATGCCGTTTCCGGCAACGGCTTGCCTGATCCAGAAGAAACTCGGGGCGAAACGTGCCGCGGCGTTTGACATGGAGGCGGCTTGCTCGGGGTTCTTGTATGGACTCGAGATCGGCCAGCAATTCATCACATCGGGGACATTCAACACCGTGCTCGTCATCGGCGCGGAAAAACTTTCCACGATCGTTGATTGGCAGGACCGGAGCACCTGCGTGTTGTTTGGTGATGGTGCCGGTGCAGCTGTCCTGCAAAGCCGTGGCGAGGATCATGGCATCCTGACCACGTGCATGGGCGCCGACGGCACTCAAGCGGATATCTTGCTGATGCCAGCGGGCGGGGCGCGCTATCCCGCGTCAAAGGAATCTGTCAGCGCGGGGATGCATTATTTAAAAATGGCTGGCAAAGAAGTGTTTAAGAATGCAATTACAGCCATGCAAACCGCTGCGGAAGAAGCGTTGCGACGGTGCAACATCACGATCAATGACATCAAGTGCGTCATTCCGCATCAGGCTAATCTACGCATTTTGGAGTCATTAGCCGACCGCCTCGGTGCCCCAATGGAAAAGGTTTACGTAAATCTTCACCGATATGGCAACATTTCTGCTGCTTCCGTGGCCATTGCGTTGGATGAGGCGGCCCGCGAAGGGCGGTTCCAGCGAGGGGATCTAATCCTCTTGGTCGTATTTGGCAGCGGATTAACGTGGGCGTCATGCGTCATTCAGTGGTGAATGGTGCTACGTGGGGGGTCGTTGACACTGTCCTTTTGGGGTGTTAGGTTGACTTGCTGCGAAAAAGACGAGCTTATGGGAGCAACAAGAAGAGACTTATCAGGTGTGTTCGATGTGGATCTGCAAGGCAGACGTCCGCAAAGAGCGGCCATTCTTGATCGCAGTTTTCAACTGACCCACAAAGGCATCACGTTCGTCACCGACACCTTCATGCCTGAGTGGACCGAAGTCGGCGTGGAGATGCGATTGCCGAACAAAGGGGCCCGGAAGGATGCGTCCATCACGTGCCGCGGTGTGGTGGT
>CAZAQZ010000216.1:0-5509 GCA_964487175.1 uncultured Verrucomicrobiota bacterium
TTCCAGCGCCGTTTGTGACCCTTTGGATAAGAGCTCCCCCGTCGGCTACAAAGAGGATGCCCGCAGAGTTGAAGGCCAACCCGACCGGATGGGTCACGTCGGCAAAGACTGTGCCTACGCCATTCGTGTTGAACTTCTCGATGTTGAAGTCTGGGTAATTCGCCACATAAAGGTTGCCTGCGTTGTCGAAGGCCAAGCCTGCTGCTGATGGGCCGTCCACACCCGAATTGGCAAAGAAAGTACCTACGCCAGATGAATTGAACTCCTCGATGGTATTGCTACCGGCGTTGGCCACGAAGAGAGTATCCGCTCGGGTGGTTCTCGAAGCGGCGAGCAGGAGGAAGCTCAAGGCAAACGAGATGGTGACTGCAAGGGTCGTTTTCATCCTTGGACGCCGATATTGATTATACAAACGGGACAACAACCTGAGTATAGTTAGGAGCGATCAGACACGCAAGCCAAATACAGTCAGGGGCGGCTGTCCGCCTCGCCCGAACCGCCCCGCCACAATTTATCGGCGGCGTATTCCTAGACCGAGGACTGCCCCGATGCACATGACCCTAATACGCAAAATTGTATGTTGCGCCGCTGGCTAGACGTAATAAACGTCCGGGGCCTCTCGTTTAGCCGCTTCCTCAACATCGCCAAAGAACTGAACAAGAACGTCGCTGTCGTTACGGACAACGATGGCGACTACGACAAGAACGTGCGGGACAGGTATGCTTCATACTCCGCTGTTCCGTCGCAAGATTGTCCGGTGCTGCCGCGCGCTTGGCCTTGCGCAATTCCACCTGCTTGTGAATGTCGGGCGCGATGCCGGTCGGGATGCCCGCCGTTTCCTCCAACTGCATTTGCTTCTGGTCTGCCTGCGGTCCTTCGTAATGTTTCGCCGTCTCGGCCTGCACTTCGGCGGCAAATAACTCGTCGAGAATGTCGAGGTCTTCTTCAAACATTCTCTCATACAGGGCCTGCTCGTAAATATAAATTAGAGAGCAATGGAGGAGAACAAAATCCGTGTGATACTCGCTGTGATACTCACCTTGCTCAAAATTGACCGATGTTTCACGTTGTTGACAGAATTGCAGAAATCACGTAAACGACTATCTATCAAAGTGTTCAAAGCAAAATCAGCTAAAGGCGTAAACAGGCTGGAACCCCCCTTTCCAGCCTGCAAAACTCCTATCGTCGGTTCGATTCCGTCACCCGCCTCCAATTTCCACCCCTGCAATTCCAAGGGGTTGCAGGGGTTCTCTCTTTTCGTGCTGAATCGCCACTACAGGGGTGGATACCACTATTCTCTCATTAGCCGCGTTTTGCACGCTTTCGCTGTGAATGGCTGTTGGCATTGGCCAAGGAACGGCGCCCTCCGCTTTCATTGAGTAGCGGCACATGAGACGGCTACCGGCGCGTGGGGTCTTTCTCCAGGTGTTTGACGAAGGCGGCGAGGGTTTCCTTGCTGACGTGGTGCTCGATGCCTTCGGCGTCGGAGTGGGCGACCGCGGCGGGGATGCCGAGCGATTCGAGGAACGCGACGACGATCTGGTGGCGGCGGCGCGATTCTTCGGAGAGTTTGCGGCCGGCCTCGGTGAGAAAAATGGAGCGATAGGGCAGGGCGCTAACCAATCCCTCTCGTTTCAGCCGCTGGATGGTGCGGCTGACGGTCACGTGGGTGATGCCGAGGCGTCGAGCCAGGTCGATCACGCGCGCTTCGCCGGTGGTGGCGATCAACTCGGCGATAATCTCCACGTAATCCTGGGCGGTTTCCTGGGAATGTTCCTGCCGCGTGTGTTTGGGATTTCCCGCGAGCGGCACTGGTCGGGCCTTTGACGGCTGGGTCGTTGGGCGATTCACGCACCCACTAAAACAGAAAAGAAACAGATTGACAACAAAAGAGTCAATCTGTAGCTTTTGCTAAATTATGAACCTGTTTATTCTAGATGTAGTGTGTGCTGCAGCCGCTTGGCGGCGCCTGTGTAATGAATGAGGAGCATCAACAGGCGGACGGCGTTGCGCCCGCCGGTCCCCCAAAGCCGGAGGCCCACGGCGGCCATCTATCTCTACATGAGGTCCACGGTTCGGTTGCGGTGCCGGATCATCAGGCTGGCTTTTGGCGGCAGTGGCGCGCGTTCGTCGGGCCGGCAATTCTTATCAGCGTCGGCTACATGGACCCGGGCAACTGGGGGACCGACCTCGCGGGCGGCGCACAATTCAAGTACGGGCTTCTGTGGGTGGTCGGCGTTGCCAGTTTGATGGCCGTCTTCTTGCAAGTCATTTCGGCGCGGCTGGGCGTGGCCACGGGCAAGGATCTCGCCCAAGCCTGCCGCGACTGGTACCCCAAGTGGACCCGCTGGCCCAATTGGCTGACGATGGAAATCGCGATCGGCATGACCGACTTGGCCGAGGCGTTGGGCAGCGCGGTGGCGCTGAATCTATTGTTCCACATCCCCATGTCGTGGGCGATTATCATCACGGCGTTCGACGTGCTGCTGTTGCTGGCTCTACAGGGTTTTGGCATGAGGCTGATCGAGGCTGTGGTCGCGGTTTTCGTGCTGACCATCGGTGTCTGCTACGGGATCGAGATCTTTGGATTGGCGCAGACACGGCCCGATTTCCTGGAAATGGGGCACGCCATGGTACGGCCCGATTTCGCGCACGCCGGCATGCTCGTTGTGGCGATTGGCATTATCGGGGCGACCGTCATGCCCCACAACCTGTACCTTCACTCCGCCTTGGTACAGACCCGCAGGCTGCAGCAGGACGAACCGTCCATCCGTCGAGCCATCCGGTTTAACACCATCGACACGACCGTCGCTCTGACTATCGCCTTCTTTGTCAACGCGGCCATTCTGGTGCTCGCTGCGATCGTATTCTTCGGCAAGGACAGCGTGACGGTGGCGGGCGGCCAAGTCATTGCGTTCAGCCCCGACAGCGACTGGATCCGTGTCGCCTACCTGACCTTGGCGCCGCTGCTGGGAACGACACTGGCCAGCACCTTGTTCGCCGTGGCGCTGCTGGCGAGCGGTCAAAGCAGCACGATTACCGGCACGATCGCCGGGCAAGTGGTGATGGAAGGGTTCATGCACTGGCGGATCAGGCCGTGGGTGCGCCGGCTCATCACGCGCGGGCTCGCGATCTTGCCGGCGATCCTGATCATCAGCGTGCGCGGTAACGGCAGCGTGACTGATCTGGTCAACCTCAGCCAAGTTGTACTTTGTCTGGAACTGCCATTCGCGATGTTCCCACTGTTGCACTTTACCAGTTCGCGCAAACGCATGGGGCAATGGCGGAACGGCTGGTTTCTGCTGATCACCGGCTGGGGAACCGCCATCCTCATCACGGCCATGGACATTTACAGTTTGCCGGAGGCGTTGAAGCAGGCGTGGACGGTCATTGTTGGCCACTGAACGATGCGGGATCACTAGCCGAAACACCAACAAAACTGGCACAAGAATTAAGGAATGAGCACATCGACAAAAGATCACGAACGACAAAGACATCCGGTTTCAGTGGTTTCCATCTCGCAAGTCCCAACTCATGACACCATCCGTCGGATTCATTGGATCCAAGCGATCACCATCACTTGGATGAGTGTGGAAGCCGCCGTTTCCCTCTCAGCAGCATGGAGGGCGCGCAGTCCGGCTCTGCTTGCGTTCGGCGGTGACAGCGCTGTTGAATTGCTCTCCGCAGTCGTTGTTTTGTGGCGCTTTAGTGCCTCTGTTGCACATGATGAATTGGAGCGACGTACGGCACGCGTCGCAGGAGCATTGCTCTTCTTGCTGGCCGCCTATGTGGCCGTGGTTTCAGCGATGACACTGATGGGGTACAATGAACCAAGACCAACGTATTTGGGGATCATTGTTTTAGTTGCCGCAGCCACCATCATGCCGTGGCTCGCCAAAGAAAAGCGGAAGCTCTCAGCCGCAACGGGCAGTGCTGCGCTCAGAGCGGATGCCGCGCAATCAGGACTGTGTGCTTATCTCTCGCTGATTGCTCTGGCTGGACTGGTCGTGAATGCCATTTGGCACGTCGCTTGGGCCGACCCAGTTGCTGCGTTAGCGGTCATACCGCTCATCCTATGGGAAGGAAAGAAGGCAATTCGCGGCAAGCCTTGCGGCTGCTGCTGAGACCGTCGTCAGCCGCTGAAGCGTGACTGAACGCACGTTCGATGAAAGGATCGCCATGTACAATAAAATTCTGGTGACACTGGATGCTTCGCCGACCGACCGGGCGATTATCGAGCACATTAAGAAACTGGCAAAGACGATGCACAGCCGGGTGATCCTCCTGCACGTGGCCGACGGCTGGGCGGCGCGCACCTATGGTGCCGACGCGGTAAGCCCCGAAGTTGTCGAGGACACGGCCTATCTGGAAAAGGTGCGGGCCGAATTCGAATCCGTCGGCATTTCCGCCAAGGCCGAACTGGCCTACGGCGAACCGTCCAAGGAAATCATCAAGTGGGTGGAGGAGAAGGGTTGCGATCTGGTGGCGATGAGCACACACGGCCACCAGTTCCTCGCCGACGTGGTTCTCGGCTCGACCTCCCGCCGCGTCCGGCACACGGTCAAAGTGCCCGTGCTACTACTTCGGGCTAAATGAGACATTCGCCATCACCAACAGGTTGTTGAAAAACGCTAAAATTTGGAAAATCGACACCCACCAAGGACGTATGACCCCACACTCTTTGTTGACCGCGATTCATTCACGCCAATTCTTCCGGTTTGCGTGTGCCACACGGTCTTGCTTCGTGGCGGGTTTGCTGGCCTTGGGAACCAATGTCACTGGTCAGGCACCCACCGCACCATCAGCGTCCACTCTGAGCAATGCTCCGCCCAACGCTGCGGTGCCGGTCGCACTCCCAACCGATCAGGTGCCACCCGTCCCATCAACCTCCACTCTGAGCAATGCTCCGCCCAATGGCGCAGCGCCGTCCGCACTCCCCACGGATCAGGCGCCTGCGAAGCAGAACACCACCGGGAACGCAACGAATTCGCCCGTCAAACTCCCGGAAATGGTGGTCACGGCGCACCTGGATGTTGCCCGCGAACAGATTGCGCCCAGTTTGGGGGCGGTTACGTACAAAATCGGCGCGACCCAGATTGAGTCAATGGGTCAGGGTGAAGACGCCACTTTTCAGCAGGTGCTGCTCCAGGCGCCGGGCGTGGTGCAGGAGGAATTCGGCGAGATCCATGTCCGCGGCGATCACGGCGACGTGCAATACCGCATCAATGGGGTGCTGCTCCCAGAAAGCCTCAATGGCTTTGGGCAGGAAATTGATCCGCACGTGATCCAAACTGTCACGCTCATCACCGGAACCATGCCGGCGCAGTTTGGCGACCGCACGGCCGGGATTATTGACGTCACAACCAAGGCGGGTTCTCAACTCAACGGAGGCGAACTCTCCATGTACGGCGGCAGCTACGACACAATCCATCCGTCCATCTCATTGGGCGGCACGACGAGCAACCTGGATTATTTCATCAGCGCCTCCTATTTGCACAATGATGTCGGC
>CAZAQZ010000217.1:0-5482 GCA_964487175.1 uncultured Verrucomicrobiota bacterium
GGAAAAAATGCAGCGCGAACTCGATGACCGCTTCAAGGCCACGGGACACGTCAACGCCTATTTCCCGTTGTTCATCCCGCTGTCGCTGCTCACGCGCGAGGAACAACACGCCGCCGGGTTCGCCAAGGAATGCGCCGTCGTCACCCATCACCGGCTCAAATCCGTCAACGGCGAGGTGGTGGTCGATCCCGAATCCAAACTGGAAGAACCGCTGGTCATTCGTCCCACCAGCGAGACGATCATTTGGGCGCAGTACAAGAATTGGATCCAGAGCTACCGCGACCTGCCGTTGCTCATCAATCAGTGGGCCAATGTCGTCCGCTGGGAAATGAGGACGCGATTGTTTTTGCGCACCGCGGAATTCCTCTGGCAGGAGGGTCATACCGCACACGCCACTGAACAGGAGGCAGTGGAGGAAACCGCGCGGATGCTCGATGTGTATGCCGATTTCGCCGAGAACGTCGCCGCCGTGCCGGTGATCAAAGGCCGCAAGACGGCCGGCGAACGGTTTGCCGGCGCGTTGGATACGTTGTGCATCGAGGGCATGATGCAGGACGGCAAGGCACTGCAAATGGGGACGAGCCATTACCTGGGACAGAATTTCGCCAAGAGTTCCGATGTCACCTTCCTCAGCAAGGAAGGTAAACGGGAATTCGTCTATGCGACGAGTTGGGGCGTGTCCACGCGTCTCGTCGGCGCGTTAATCATGACTCATTCCGACGACAGCGGACTGGTGCTTCCACCCAAACTCGCGCCGATTCACGTCGTCGTCATTCCCATCTTCAAGAACGATGACGAGAAAGCGCGCGTGCTCGCTGAAGCTTCCAAGGTTGTCGCCGAACTCAAGGCGCAGGGCCTCGCCGTGAAACTCGACGACCGCGACGGCATCATGCCCGGCGCGAAATATTACGAGTGGGAGGCCAAAGGCGTGCCGTTGCGCATCGAGATCGGCCCGAAGGATTTGGAGAAAGGCAGCCTCTGCATCGTCCGCCGGTTCTTGTTGGAGAAGGAAGGCGAGAGTGAACAGGACCTGCGCAAACGTCGCAAGACCTTTCTGCCCCGCGCCGAAGCACTCGCGTCCATCAAGCCGACACTCGACGGGATGCAACGCGAGTTGTTCGAGCGCGCCCGCGTGTTCCGCACCAAACACACTCGCGTCATTAATACGCTGGAAGAATTTCAAACGTTCTTTGACAAGGAAGGCGGCGGATTCGCCTGGGTCCATTGGGCCGGCGACCACGACAAGGAAGAGGAAATGGCCAAGCGGTTCGAGACCACAATCCGTTGCATCCCCTTCCCCGATCAGATCCCGGACGAGGCAAAAGGCGCAGGCCAATGCATCCTCACCGGTGCGCCGTCCCCCCAACGCGTCGTCATGGCCCGGGCGTACTGATTACAAGTCCAACTCTTGCCGGACGAATTCCCGGTACGCGTTTTCAAGGCGTTCGGTGACGGACCCCTTCGCGAGGACCCGATCCTTGAACTGGATGACGGGCACGATCTCCATGAGGCTGTTTGTGGCGAACAGCTCATCCGCGTTCTCCAGGGACTGCAATCCCAGCATGGCCTCATGGGTTGGCAGCAGCATCTCACCGGCGAGCGTCAACACGACATCGCGTGTGATTCCGGGCAGCGGCCCTTCGGTCGCCGATGGCGTGAACAACTCGCCCGCCTTGACGACGAAAAGGTTGCTTGTCGAAAGTTCCGCGACGCGGCCTGCGGCATTCAATAGAACGGCCTCGCTGGCGCCGGCCCGCTCGGCCTCGCGTCTCGCGGTAATATAGGGAAGACGGTTTGCGGTCTTAAACCGCGACAAAGCCGGGTCCAATCGCACCGACGAAATGATCAGTCTCAGTTGCGGTGATTCAAACTCGATCGGGCCTGCCGTGGCGACGAGCGAGGCACCGTGCTGGGAAACAGTTGTCGCGCCCAACTGATTCCTGCCGCTCGTCGCGTACACACGCGCAAAACCGTTCCGAACCTGATTGCGCTCGACCAGGACATTGCAGACCGTGCGCAATTCCTCGGCTGGCAGCGGGCTTTCGATCTTGAAGTGGGCCAATGCGTCGAACAACCGCACCAAATGCTCATGGAGCCTGAAGACCTGTCCATCGTACACGCGCATCGTTTCGAACACGCCGTCGCCGTAGAGGAAACCGCGGTCGAAGATGGAGACGGTCGCTTCGGCCTCGGGCACGAACCGGCCGTTAACGTATGCGTAATTGTTCGATTGCATTGAAGATGCCCCGCGCTTTGGCCAGCGTCTCGTCGTACTCGGCGTCGGGCTCGCTATCGGCAACGATGCCGCCGCCGGCGTGGAAAGTCAACCGTCCGTCCTGATACACCACCGTGCGGATCGCCACATTGAAATGCGTTACATCATTGAAACCAAAGAAGCCCATCGCGCCTGTATACACGCCGCGCGCGTGTGGTTCCAGTTCGTCGATGACTTGCATCGCGCGGATCTTCGGTGCGCCAGTGATCGAGCCGCCGGGAAAACAGGCGCGCACGCACTCGACGTGGCCCACGTCGCGGCGCAAATCGCCTTCCACGGTCGACACCAGATGAAACACCGTGGCGTAGGGTTCGACGCGGACCAGTTCCTTCACGCGGATGCTGCCGAATTGACACACCCTGCCGAGGTCATTGCGTTCGAGGTCGGTGATCATCACCAGTTCGGCGTTGTCCTTCGGCGAGGCCAGCAACTCCGCCGCGACGCGTTTGTCCGTGCCGCCGGTCTTCTCGCGTGGACGCGTTCCCTTGATCGGTCGCGTGACGACGTGCCGGCCGTGAATGTTCAGGAAGCATTCGGGCGACGACGAAAGAATCTGCGCCGCGCCGGTGTCGAGGTAGGCGCAATACGGCGCGGGGTTGGATTCGCGCAGCGCCAGATAGACGTCTTCCGGCGCGGCCTCGACTCCGCATTGAAACCGCTGGGAAAGGTTCACCTGATAAATGTCACCCGCTGCGATGTACTCCTTCGCGCGGACAATCGCAGCACGATAAGTCTCGCGTGTGAAATTGGAGGACAGGGCGGAACTGGCGTGATGGAGCGATGGCGTGTTGGAACATTGCAGCACGGGCGCTTTCGGGCCGTTGACCTGCCACAGCTTCTTCTCCCCGTGATCGAACACCAGCAGGTCGTTGTAGAACCCGAACCAGCAATCGGGCAGGCCGAGATCGTCCGTCGCGCGGGCCGGAAGTCGTTCGACGAAGTTCTTCAAGTCATAACCGAAATATCCAATCGCCGCGCCGAGCGGGAATGGATGTTCGCCACTCTCGCGATGATGAAGAGCAAGTTGTTCGTCGAGGACATCGAATGGATTCCCTTCGATCTTACTTGTGCCGTGGGGTTCGACGATCTGAATCCTGTTGCCTTTGGAAATCAGGAGCTTAAACGGATCGGACGCGAGGATCGAAAATCGGGTCGACCCCGACGACACGAGGGCGCTGTCCAGCCAGACACAGAATGCCCGGCCTTTCGCCTCAGCGAAGCAGGTTTGCGGATCGACCCACGGGCGCTCGCGAACAGTGAACTCGTTCACCTGATGAATGGCCCCTTCGCGGCTCGTTGCGTGTTGAGTTTCGATCGCACGATGAAGTTCTCGCGTCCCTGGTGTTTAACATTATCCGGCGTTATGGTTCAATCCAAGCATGAACCGGATGTCACGGCCGACGGAGTCCGCCCCCGGTGGAATGGGCGGCGCGACACGCATGCACGATCCCAGCGAAGCGTTGCACGACCGCGTGCGGCGGCGTTGCATGAACATCGCCTTCGTTGTGATTGTGGTGTTGCTTCTTCTCCAGATCAACCTGATCGGACTTCACGGCGTCGATTGGTTGGGCGTGATCCTGTTGGCCGTTGCTGCCGCGCCGCTGGCGATGGCCATCAGGATCTTCGAACTGCGCTTCAAGATGGCAACCGGGGAACGCAGCCGCATGCTGGGGGAACTGCCACGACGGGTCAAAGTCGGGTTCCTCGCCTACGCGCTGCTGGTGATTCCTGTGTTCGCATTGAACACACTGCGATTCCCCTGGGCGCTACTGGGCATTTGGTTCTACGATTTCGTCACGTACTATCACGACCGGCCCGAGCGCATCCGTCACCTTTATGCGGTGGCCAAAACGTTCGACGATCTCCGCGCGTTTCACGCGCCGTGGGCGTGGACATTGCCCGCGTTGATTTTGGAAGCGATCAGGATGGCGATGAGCCGGTAAGACGGTCAGGCGAACGTCATCAGATCGCCGACGCTCCGCTCGTCCTTGCTGGGCGTGATGACCGCGCCATTCAGGCGGTTGTCGCGGAACAATTCCCTCGCAGCAGCCTGCACCTGCTCGGGCGTGACGGCCTCGACCTGCCGCTCGATCTCGCGCGGCGTTTGAATGATTCCATACGCCAGCAGATGTTCCCCCGCCCACATCATCTGGTTGCTGGTGCTCTCCAGGCCGAGCCGCATCTGGCCGATGCTGTAATCCTTCGCGCGACGCAATTCATCCACAGACGGCGGACGGCGGGAAAGTTTCTTCAACTCCTGCATGACGAGCTTCAACGCCCTGGGCAGCCGTTTCGTGTCCAGTCCCGCCGAAATGACGAGCGCGCCCGTGTCCGCAAAAAAACTGGTGGACGACTGGATCGAATATGCCAGGCCGTGCTTCTCGCGGATCGTCTGGAACAGCCGCGAACTCATGTTCTCACCCGCAATCACGCTCAACAACTTCAATGCGAAGCGCCGCGGATCTCTCCGCGAATACCCGCGAATCGCCAGCGCCAGGTGCGTCTGCTCCACGTTCTTGCTCAGGAACCGAAGTCTCACAGAACGCTGTCCGTCGCGGGCTGCCACGAAACCGGGCGCCACACCGTTGCGCGGCAGCGACAATTTCTGCTGGGCCCTCTCCACGATGTCCCCGTGCTCGCAATGACCCGCCACCGCCAGGATCGTGTTCGCGGCGACGTATTTCCTTTGTTTGAATTCCAGCAGCGACGCGCGTGTCATCGCATCCAGAGATTCCGGCGTGCCGGTGAGGGAACGGCCCAGCGGGTGTTCGGGCCAAACGGTCTCCGTCAGGAGTTCGTGAACGTAATGATCGGGCTGGTCCCGATACATGAGCAGTTCTTCCTTGATGACCTGCCGCTCCTTGTCGACATCGGCTGCGGCAAACAACGGATGCAGGTACATATCGGCCAGGACATCCAGCAGCTTGTCGAGATGGTTGTGGGCGGCCTTGGCGTAGTAACAGGTGGTTTCCTCGCTGGTGAACGCGTTGAGGTAACCGCCCACCCCTTCGACCGTTTGGCTGATCTGTTTGGCGGTCCGCCGGCGCGTGCCCTTGAACAGCAGGTGCTCGATGAAATGCGAGATCCCGCTGACGCGTTTCGGTTCATAGCGACCGCCGATTCCCACCCACATGCCCACGGAAACGCTTTCCATCTGCGGCATCGCCGCCGTGGCCACGCGCACTCCGTTGGAAAGTTGTGTGACTT
>CAZAQZ010000218.1:0-5468 GCA_964487175.1 uncultured Verrucomicrobiota bacterium
GCGAGTTCCGCGTCAAGAAGGGGCCGGTGTTCGCCAACCTGATTCTGGCCGACGAGATCAACCGCGCGCCCGCCAAAGTGCAAAGTGCCCTGCTGGAAGCGATGCAGGAGCGGCAGGTCACCATCGGCGATCAGACATTCAAGCTGCCCGATCCGTTTCTCGTCCTTGCCACTCAAAACCCCATCGAGCAGGAAGGAACATATCCGCTGCCCGAGGCGCAGGTCGACCGGTTCATGCTGAAGCTCTCGATTGATTACCCGACGAAACAGGAAGAGCGCGAGATCATGGATCGCATGGCGGAGACGGGCAAACAGATCGTCACACAAGCCGTGGTCACTCCCGATCAAATCCTGAAGGCGCGCAAGGTGGTGGATTCCGTTTACATGGATGAGAAGATCAAGGGCTACATCGTGGACCTCGTCTTCGCGACGCGCGACCCGAAGGCGTACAAGATTGATGTCGCCGACCTGATCCAATACGGCGCGTCGCCGCGTGCGACGATTTATCTGGCGGTTGCCTCGAAGGCGTACGCGTTCCTTCAAGGACGCGGCTACGTCACGCCGCAGGACGTGAAGAGCATCGGCATGGACGTGCTGCGCCACCGTGTCATCATCAGCTACGAGGCCGAGGCGGAAGAGATGACGAGTGAACACGTGATCAAACGCATTTTTGACGAAGTACCTGTGCCGTGATCCCCAAAGAAGTCTTCAAAAAAGTCCGGCAGATCGAAATCCGCACGAACCGCGAAGTCACGGATGTGCTCGGCGGGCAGTATCATTCCGTGTTCAAGGGCCGCGGGATGGAGTTCGAGGAAGTGCGCGAATACCTGCCGGGCGACGAGGTGCGCTCCATTGATTGGAATGTGACGGCGCGGTTCGGGCATCCGTTCGTGAAGAAATTCAAGGAGGAACGAGAGCTGACGGTGATGCTGGTGGTGGATGTCAGCGCCTCCGGCCAGTTTGGCAGTGTCCGGCAGACCAAGAACGAACTGGCGGCGGAACTGGCCGCGTTGCTGGCGTTCTCCGCCATCCGCAACAACGACAAGGTCGGTCTGATCATGTTCACGGACCGAATTGAGAAATTCGTCGCGCCCAAAAAGGGCCGTTATCATGTGCTGCGGGTTGTGCGCGAGGTATTGGCATTCAAACCGCAAGGCCGCGGAACCGACCTGCCAATGGCCATCGATTATCTCAATCACATCCAGCGGCGTCGAGCGGTGACGTTTGTGATTTCGGATTTTCAGGTGGGCGATGATCGCGCCGTGTTGAAGAAATTGCGGGTGGCGAGCAAACGACACGACGTGATCGCATTAAACCTGCGCGATCCGCGCGAGGAAATGCTGCCGGCGGTCGGGTTGGTCGAGTTGTGTGATGCCGAGACCGGCGAACGCGCGCTGGTGGATACGTTTGACAGTCATGCCCGCAGCAAGTTTGCGGCGGGAGCAAAAGCAAGGCAGGAAGCGCTTCGAACGCTTCTCCGATCGTCAGCTGTCGATCAGATCGAGGTTCGTTGCGACCAGGACTATATGCTGCCCCTGGTGAAGTTTTTCCGGATGCGGGAGCGGCGAATTTAAATGGAAGACATTCGCGACATCAAAGGGCTCGTTCCCCTTCCACACGGATGGTGGTGGCTGTGGGTGCTGTTGGCGGCCGCTGCCGCGGTCGCCTTTTGGATGTATTGGCGCAGACGGGCGAGACCGGAGGCAGCGGTTGTCGAACCGCCGCTGACACCGTATGAACGCGCCATTCAGGCCCTGCAACAGTTGCTGGACAGGAAATTGATCGAGCGCGAAGAGGTCAACGCGTTTTACACACAATTGTCGGACATTGTCCGGCGTTATCTGGAGGACCGGTTCCACTTGCACGCTCCTGAGCGAACGACGGAGGAATTCCTCTACGAAGTCTCCCGCGACAACGCCCTCATGCAGGAGCATAAAGATCTACTGAGCCGCTTTCTCCAGGAGAGCGACCTGGTGAAGTTCGCCAGGTTTCAGCCCGAGCAGACGGACATGAGGCGCGCGTTCGAGGCGGCCAGAAAATTCGTCGAAGACACCCGGCCCGAAATCCAACAGGAGGCCGTGCTCGCCACGGAACTATGAAATTCCAGGATCCATGGTTATTGCTGCTATTGCTGGCGCTACCAGTCTGGATGTGGTGGGAGCGGCATACCGCACAGCGGGGCGGACTGAAATTCTCCTGCGTGGCGACGGCCCGGTTGTCGTCGTCGCTTTGGGCAAGAGTCGGTCCATCGATTCTGTTTTTGTTGCGCGGCGTGTGCCTGGCGTTGTTCATTTTCGCTCTGGCCCGGCCGCAGATCGGACGAAGTGCGAGCAAAGTCAGGACTGAGGGCATTGACATTGTGCTCGTCGTGGATATCTCGGACAGCATGCGCGCGAAGGATTACCAGAAACGGGGACAACCGGAGTCACGTATCGACGCGGTGAAGGACGTGGTGCGTGAGTTCATTCACGACCGCCCCGACGACCGCATCGGGATGGTGGTGTTCGGCTCGCGCGCATACGTGGCGAGCCCGTTGACGCTGGATCATGACTGGCTGGAGCGCAACTTGGATCGCATTCGCATCGGTATGGTGGAAGGCAACACGGCCATCGGGTCCGGAATCGGCACGGCGGTCAATCGGCTGCGGGACACGACGTCAAAGAGCAAAGTGATTATTCTTCTGACGGACGGCGGCGAGAATGTGTTTAACCCGCCTGCGATGCAAGCTGCCCAGGCCGCCAAGGAATTCGGGGTGCGCATTTATACCGTTGGGGCTGGTTCCCAACAGACCGGGCCAATTCCGATTTTTGATGACAACGGCAATTATATGGGATCGATTCAGGCCGACTTGGATGAAGATCTGTTGACGCGGGTCGCCCAAGCGACGGGGGGACAATATTTCCGTGCGGCAGACACGGCCTCGTTGCGGCAAACGTATGCTCAGATCGACAAAATGGAAAAGCGGATGGTAGAAACGGCCAAGTACGAGGACTGGCGGGAACTGTTTCCGTGGTTTCTGGCACCGGGGCTGGGGTGTCTGCTGCTGGCGGTGACCTTGGAGAATACGCGCCTGCGGAGGTTGCCGTAATGCATTTTGCGGATCCAGCGAAATTCTGGCTTCTGCTCCTCCTGCCGCTGGTGGCGGTGTTTCTGATCTGGGCGTTTCGCGCGAGGCGCAGGGCTCTGGATCGCTTTGCAGCGCCGCCGCTGGGGGGAACTCTTGCGGCGTCAGTCAATCACGTGGCGAGGCGATGGAAGGCTGTGTTTTTGCTGGGAGTCGTGCTGTTCGCGGTGATCGCACTGGCCGGGCCACGCTGGGGGTGGGAAATGAGACAGGTAAAAAACCGCGGCACGGACATCTTCGTTCTTTTGGATTTGTCGAAGAGCATGTTCACCGAGGACGTGCGCCCGAATCGACTTGCGCAGGCGAAGTTCGCCGTTGAGGATTTGCTGAACAAGCTGGAGGGCGACCGGATTGGATTGATCGGATTCGCCGGGACGGCATTCGTGCAATGTCCTTTGACGGTGGACTACGAAGCGTTTCGGCTCACGCTGAAAGACGCCAGCCCCGGCATCATGCCGCGCGGGGGCACTGCCATCGGACTTGCCATTCAGACGGCACTCAAGTCGTTTGAGGCAAGCGAGGGACGCGATCATGTGATTGTGCTGATCACCGACGGCGAGGATACTGAGGGCGATCCAGCGACGGCCGCGGAGCAGGCGGCGAAGGAGGGTGTCCGCATTTATGCAATTGGCGTGGGGACTGCAGAAGGGGAATTGATCCCGGTTCATCAGAGCGATGGATCAACAGAGTTCTTGAAGAACAAGCAGGGCGAGGTGGTCAAGTCGCGGTTGAACGAAGAGGCGTTGCGGGAGATTGCGTTGAAGACGCACGGAATGTACGTGCGTAGTACGCCGGGCGATTTTGGCATCGATGCCATTTATGACAGGGGGATCGCGGGGCTGCATCGGGGCGAATACGAGGCGCCGCAGCAGAGGAAGTACTTCGAGAGGTTCCAGTGGCCGCTGGGCGTTGCGTTTGCGTTGCTTGTGCTGGAATCATTCGTGAGTGACCGGAGGAAGGTGGCATGATGCGGCGGTTTATCATCCTGTCTTTGTTCGCGGTTGCCTCGGTGCGCGCGGACACCGCGTCGCGGTTCTACGAACAGGGAAAATACGATGAGGCATTGGAACGCTACCGCAAGGCTGCGGAAAAACAGCCCGAGAACTGGCCGCTGTTTTATGATTTGGGTGCGGCAGCTTACAAGGCAGGACGGCCGGACGAGGCCGCCAGCGCATTTGAGCGAGCGCTCGGCTCCAAGGACCCGGCGTTGCAGGCCAAAGCGCTGTACAATCTCGGTAATTCCTATTTCCGTTTGGGCGAGGCTGCCGAGAAGCAATCGCGCGAGCAGGCCATGCCGCAATACGAGCACTCCGCGAAGAGTTTCGAGAGTTCGCTGACAGTGAATCCGCATGACGAGGACGCCAAGTTCAACCTGGAAATGGTAAAGAAGAAGATCGAGGAGCTAAAGAAACAGCAGCAACAACAACAGAATAATCAACAAAACAAGCAACAGCAGAATCAGAACCAACAGCAGCAACAAAACAATCAACAGAACCAGCAGCAAAACAATCAGCAACAGAAGCAGGATCAGGGTCAAAACCAACAGAAGGAACAGAACCAACAGAGCGACGCCGAAAAACAGAAACAACAAGAGCAACAGAATCAACAGCAGCAACAACGGGCGGCGAAGGACAAGCAGGAAGCCGAGGCGAAACAACAACGAGATCAGCACCAACAGGAACAACAGCAACAGGCACGAAATGGCCAGCCTGAAAGTTATGACAAGATGCAGGCCGCGGCCCTGCTGGACAATTTGCGCGAGAACGAAAAGACTTGGAATTTCTTCCCTGAATTGCAGGGCAAGACAAACGAATTGAGCGAGCCGGAGAAGGATTGGTGACGGTGGTGAAGCGAGCGATCATATTCACGATGTTATGGGGCATGCTGATGGCGATGACGCCTGCGTCACGCGCAGACATTTCCGTCGTTGCTTCCGTTGATCGCAATCGTGTCGCCTTGGGGGAGACGTTCTCCTATACGATCACAGTCAATGGAACACAGGGCGGAATAGAAGCGGGCTCGCCGGGCGTGGATGGGCTGGCGTTCAGCAATCCCTCGCAGAACACCAGCATGTCGATCAACAACAGCCAGATATCGCAATCGACCAGCCTGAACTACCAGGTGACGCCGATGCGCACCGGGGAGTTTACGATTCCATCCGTTCCGGTGAAAGTGGGCGACCAACAGTTTCAAACCCAGCCGATCACAATTACGGTCGAGAAAGCGGTGGTGCAACAAGATACGCAACAGTCCCTGTTCGGGCGGGTCCGTCTCGACGCGAAACGGCTCTATCTGGGGCAGGTTGTCCCTCTGGATGTTTACTTGTTTGCGCGCCAGGACGTCCC
>CAZAQZ010000219.1:0-5444 GCA_964487175.1 uncultured Verrucomicrobiota bacterium
AAGACGAGTGCGTTCAGAAAGCTTTGGAGTTCCTCAAGCGCGACCAATGCCCGGACGGATCATGGTTTGGCCGATGGGGCAGCAATTACACGTACGGGACATGGCAGGTATTGCGCGGGCTGCGGACGATTGGCGAGGATATGCGTCTGCCCTATGTTCGGCGGGCGGTTGCCTGGCTCAAAGCGGTCCAAAACGCGGACGGCGGTTGGGGCGAAACGCTGCGCAGCTATGAAGACCCGCAATTCAAGGGTCTCGGCGAAACCACCGCGTCGCAGACGGCATGGGCGCTCATGGGATTGATTTCCGCAGGCGAAGTCCACTCCTCCGAAGTGGAACGTGGCATTGATTATCTGTTGAGCAAGCAGGACGTCCAGGGCACATGGGAAGAGGAATCGTTCACGGGTACCGGTTTTCCGCGGGTGTTCTATCTGCGCTATCACGACTACCGTCACTATTTCCCGCTGATGGCGCTGGGGATGTTTGCCCGGCACAAGCTGCGCGGTTTTCCGCCCGTGCCGCGGGAACACCAAAAGAACCGCTCGATCAAACAGTTTTTCAAACAGCCCCGCATTTTGAGAAAAGTGGCCCGGTTGCGCGCGTTGGCGCAACTCAACGAAGTCTAACGTACAATCAGGAGACGCATTTATTATGAGATTCCCACTGGCACTCACCGCAAAGATCGCCAGTCATATCATCACCAACAAGATCAAGCGCACGGAGAAATTCGCGCTTGTTCTGCAGCTGGAGCCGTTGCACACCTGCAACCTGACCTGCACCGGCTGTGGCCGCATTCGCGAATACTCGACCTCGCTCAAGGACATGATGAGCCTCGAGGATTGTCTGGCGTCTGCCGTCGAATGCAATGCGCCGATGGTGTCGATCTGCGGTGGTGAACCGACCATTTATCCGAAGATCGAAGAACTCGTCGACGGCCTGCTCGACCAGGGCCGCGTCGTTTACATCTGCACCAATGGCATGTTCATGCGCAAAAAGATGCGCGAACATATGGCCCGCACGTACAGCGCAAAGAAAACCGAACCTCAGATCGTCGAACTACTCGAGAAGAAGCTGATCACCGAAAAGGAAGCCGCGGAAATCCGCAAGGGCAAGAACGACGGACGCCCCGGCATCGGCCCGAGCAAGTGGATGTACTGGAACGTCCACGTGGACGGATTGGAGTTCACGCACGATCTCATTGTCGAACGCGAAGGCGTGTTCAAGGAATGCATTGAGGCCATCAAGATGGCCAAAGTGCTCGGTTATCAGGTCGCCAGCAACACGACGATCTACAAAGAGACCGACATGGACGAAATCGAGAAGATGTTCGATTACCTGTCGGCTCTCGGCGTGGACGGCCACACGATCAGCCCCGGCTATGAGTACGATGCGGCCAAGAAGGATATGATCAAGCGGCTCAACCGCAAGCCGGAGGAATTTTTCCTGACCCGGGCGATGACGCACCAAAAGTTCTCCAAGATCAGCGAGTGGGGCCAGAAGTACACGCTGTTCGGCTCGCCGATCTATTTGGAGTTCCTCGCGGGCAAGCGCGACCTGCATTGCACCGCCTGGGCGATCCCCACCCGCAACGTCAAAGGTTGGAAAGCCCCCTGCTATCTCATGACTGACGGTCACTACGAAGGCTATCAGGAGATGCTCGAGAAGGTCGATTGGGAAAAATACGGCGTCTTCAACGGCGAAGCCCGCGACCCGCGCTGTGAGAATTGCATGGTGCACTGCGGTTACGAGCCCACGCCGTCGCTCGGCATCGACAACCAGAGCGGCGACACATGGAAGCTGATCCGATACAATTTCGCGTCCAAGCCGAAACCCATCACCGATGTCTCGCACGTGAATGCGTTTACAGGCGTCACCAGCGACCGCGGTCACTTGACCGGCAAGAAGCCGGAATCGAAACCACTCGGCAACATTCCGCTGGTGCTCGCGGAGCGCGAAGCGGCTGCCGCCGTGGCCGCGGAAAATGGCGGGGGTTGCTGCAGCAGTGGAGACGGCAACGGCCAGCATCACCATCAGGACGAAACATTAGTTTCAAGGAAGTAACGTGTTCTTTACAGGGGCGGACCGCTGGGTCCGCCCCTTCTCTCTTTCGATGATTGCCATCCTCGTTGCGGTCAGACAGGAACTGCGTCCGATCCTCAAGCGCGCGGAAGCGCGGCACGTGGTCCGGCAGGCACACCTCGATTTCTACGAAGGCACTCTCGCTGGTCAACCCGTGGCTCTGCTGGCCCTCGGCATCGGTAAGGAATGCGCGCGCATCGCCGCCGAAATGACCATCCGCTGTTACCAGCCCGACCTGATCATCAGCGCCGGCTTCGGCGGCGGACTTCAGGAATCTTTGAATGACGGCGACATCGTGGTTGGCACCGAGGTCCTCGATCTCTATGGCGACCATGGCAACCAAATCCGCTGGCGTTCGACGTACCGCCTCCCACACCACGCGGAACTAAACGTCAGCGACGAAACTCTGCGTGTCCATCACGGCAAGATCCTGACCACGGACGAAATGGTTCTCAAAGCCGCCAACAAGAAACGCCTCGGCAAGGTGACAGGCGCGCTGGCTGTGGACATGGAAACCAGCGCCGTCGCCGCCGTCGCGGCCGCTCATGACACCGACCTGGTGGCCGTGCGTTGTATCACCGACAAGGCAAACGAGAATCTGCCCGACGAATTCAACGATTTCTTCATCCTCGGACAACTCCAGGTGACACGCGTGAGTTCGGCCTGCGCGCGGCGTCCGTGGCTCATATTCGATCTGGCGCGGCTAGGTCACCGCGCAAGCGGTTCAGGCGCCAAACTCGCCCGTTTCCTCGAGCTGGCCGTCGGCCAGCTACACCTTCCAGCCCTTGCGGCGCGCGATTTGTGAGCGTTCGTCGTTTCCAGCGAAGCGACTTTCGCGAATGGATCCGTATGCGACGCGCCCTGTGGCCCCATGCCGCACTCAGCGAGTGTCGGAAGGACTGGGCCTTGTTCCGGCGCAGGCCATCGCGGTTTGTCATCTTCGTGAGCGAACGGCGCAATGGGCAATTGCAGGGATTCCTAGAAGCGAGCCTCCGCGATACCGCGGAGAATTGTGACACGAGTCCTGTGGGCTACATTGAAGGCTGGTATGTGGACCCTGATGCTCGTCGCCGGGGCGTCGGGCGTGAGCTTGTCAAGGCGGCGGAACGCTGGGCACGCTCGAAGGGTTGCAAGGAGATGGCATCGGATGCCGAGGTCGACAACAACCTCAGTCATGCTGTACACCGCGCACTCAAATACATCGAGGGCCACACGTGCATCCACTTTCACAAGACACTTCGCTAGCCGCAGCTACACCTTCCAGCCCTTGCGGCGCGCGATCTCTAGAAGCGCAGGCAATAGCGCGAGCGCGGCGATGAGGCAGGCGCCGATGCCGATGGTCATCACCATGCCGAGACTTCGGATGCCCCGATGCGCGCCGATGATCAGGCTTCCGAAGGCAATCATCGCTGTCAACGCGCTCAACACGACCGCGCGACCCGTGCTCTTGCTGTAAAACGTGGCTTCGCCGTCCTCCCGGAAGCGCTGGACGACATAAATTCCGTACGCGACTCCGATTCCCACCATTAACGGCAGCACCATGATATTGGCCGGGTTAAACGCGATGTGAACCAGCGTCATCGCGCCCACCATCCACGTCATTCCGACAATCAGCGGCAACAACACCAGTAATGTCGCGTACGCCCCCCGAAAATCCACGAAGACCAGCACCGTGATCACCAGCAACGCCCACAAGGCCGCCTTGATGTACCCGCGCAACAGGATGTCCACGAACTCGTACAGCCCCAGCGGCGTCCCCGTCACCGTGGGCGCGACCTGCTGGACGTCATGCACAAATTTCACAAGCGGTTCGCGGTTCCAGATGTTCTCCTTCGGGAACACCCGCACCAAAAACTTTCCCGTCTTCCCCACGAACATCTGTCGCACCTTCGGCGGAACGTCTTCGAGTGTCATCGGCTGGTCCGCCTGGTGGGCGATCACTTGCAACTGGGTTTCCAAGTCCGAGAAAAACCGGCGATCATATTGGTCGAGTTGTCGTTGCAGGGCTGCCGGATTGACGCCCTGAAGCCTGGCCCGCGCCTCCTGTGCCGCTTTCGCCAACTGCGACAACGTGTTCCCGTCGTCCGCATCGCCGTGCGCTGCGGCGTCCTTGGCGAGCTTGGAAGCGCGCAGCCGCAGGGAACCCAGCGCGCTGATGACCTCGCCCGGATCGTCCGGTTGCAACGCAAAATGCGTGTCGCCCAACGCCAGCCGGATATCGTGGATCATCTTCGTCTTCTGCTCCTGCTGTTCAGGAATCATTTCCGCAATGCTATGCACAGCGGCCACCGTCGACAGTTGGGACAGCCGGTCCTGCATCTGGCGCACCTCGTCAAAATTGGTGCATACAATCGCCGCGAAAATCGTCGATTCGGCGTCGGCGTTGAGCAGGCGCATTTCGGTCTTCACTGATTCCGCCCGGCGCGACTGCAGGTTCAACACGTTGTAATCGAAATGCAGCCGTCCGCCCGCCGCCAATGCGGCCAGCGTTACAGCCCCGCACACACCCAGCGTGACGTACGGCCTGCGCAGCAACAAATTTTCCACGCGCGTCGCCGCCGCCCGCGCGGGAATGACCGCATGCTCGTTCTTCCGTCTCGCCACCAATAGCAACGCCGGCAGAATCAACATCGTGGCCGAGGTGGCGGTCAACATGCCGCCGCCGGCGATGATGCCCAGCTCGTTCACTCCGCGAAACCCGCTCAGCCCCATCGCGAAAAACGCCGCCGCATTGGTGACTCCCGCCGTGATTATGCTCGTGCCGGTGATCGCGATGGCGGCGCTGACTGCCTCAGGCACCGGTGCGCCTTTGCTGAGTTCCTCCTCGTAGCGGGCGATGAACTGAATGCCCAGATCGATGCCCAACCCGAGGATCATCACCGCAAACGTCACCGTGATCATGTTCAAGTGTCCCACGGTCAGCGTCGCGTACCCCATGCTGACCGCCAGCACAATCACCATGCAACCCACCGCCAGCAAGGGTCGCAGCAAATTACGAAACCCCGCCGCGAACAATCCGCACACCAGCACCAACGTCAGCAACGTCGCCTTGGTGGCATCGCTCGTCGACTCGCGCATCTCGTCGTAGTCCAGCACCGACTCGCCCGTCAACCCGATGCTCAGCGTCGGAAACTGCGCGCGCGCGCCGGCAATGATCCGCCGCAGCTTGGGAATCGTGGCCTCGGTCGACACGCCGCCGCCTTCCTTTGGATGGACCATCAACAGAAACATCTTCCCCTTGCGGAATATCTGGTAACCGTCCCATTTCATCTGTTCCTCTGCCCTCTCGCCCTCGTCCGGGCCGACGAACGCCTGCATCCAGGGCGAATGCCATTCGGCATTGGTGGACGGACCAGCCAGATCCCCAA
>CAZAQZ010000220.1:0-5425 GCA_964487175.1 uncultured Verrucomicrobiota bacterium
GCCGTTCTCGCCGCCGCGAATGGTGATCGGCGAACGAGGAGGGCCGGCACATGTGGAAACGCATCAAGTTTTACGGGGTGTTCGCGATCGTCGTCGCGGTGGGCAGCATCGTTCTCTACATCCATTTCTTTGGCGGTCACGGCGTTGTCCGTCGCGTGGTCGACGCACCTGCGCTCGTGCAGCAGATTCAGCAGCTGAATGAGCTGGTTACGGTCAAGTACAGCATCCAGAAAATTATCGGGCTGAAGGAGGAGAAAGTCCCGTTCGGCTCGGAATCGGTGCTGCTGATGGTGCAGGCAACCGTGCTCGGCGGCGTGGATCTCTCGACGCTTCAACCTAGTGACGTCACTGTTTCAGCTGGCACCAACGTGACCATCAAGCTGCCGCAACCGCAGCCGTTGCACGTGTTCATCGACGATTCAAAAACCAAGGTCTGGGACCACACAAAAACATGGTGGACGCCCTGGGTCCCGTACAATCCTGAGCTGGAGCAGCAGGCGCGGCGCGACGCGTTGGAGGCCGTTCAGGCCGCCGCACTGGAGATGGGCATCCTCAAGGACGCCCGGCAAAACGCCGAGACCGCCATCCGCAATTTTCTGCGGACAACGGGAATTCAGTCGGTCACCTTTGAGCCAGTGTCGCCCGCATCGACAAACAGTCCAACCCCCGTCGTCGCGAATTGACATTCCGTCATCTTTCGCCATGATTTGAGCGCCGATGCACCCGATTCTCATCCATACGCCGTGGCTGGACATTCACACCTACGGTGTGCTCGTCGCGATGGGATTTCTCGTCGGACTGGCTGTCGCGGCGCGCAATGCAAAGATCGAAGGCATGAATCCCGAATTGATCAGCGATCTCGGCGTCTGGCTGGTCATTGGCGGAATGGTTGGCGGAAAACTGTTTCACATTGTTTTTTTCTGGAACGATTTCATCGCTGGCTGGAGCGAGGAAGGCATCCGATCTCTGCGAGAGGGGTTTGTCTTTTACGGTGGCTTCATTGGCGCAAGCGTGGCGGGAGTAATATACTCGCGCATCAAGAAACTTAGTTTTTGGAAAGTGGCCGACTGCTGTGCGCCTGGCGTTGCCATCGGACACGCGTTTGGCCGGATGGGCTGCTTCTTCAACGGCTGTTGTTACGGAAAACTCTGCGGCACAGGTCTTGGCGTCCGGTTTCCTGCCATCCACGATAGTGCCGGCAGACCGATTGGGAGCATCCCCTTTATTGACCACTTGCAGCGCGGATGGGTGAAGGTTTCGGCAAGCGCCTCCCTGCCGGTGTATCCAACGGAACTTTTTGAGGTGGCCGGCAACATCGTGATTTTTCTCGCTCTCATGGCGTACTTCCGCCGCAAACGATTCGATAGCAAGATCTGGTGGTTGTACATCCTGGGCTACGGGTTGCTGCGCTTTTGTGTCGAATTCTTCCGGGGCGACTACGAGACCTATTACTTTGGTATCTTCACCTTCGGACACATAGTCGCGGCTTGTATGATCGCGGTGGCGACAACCGCTCTGGTTGTCTGTCGAAGCAAAACGGCAAACCAACCAGTGCACGCGGTCTGACCATGCCGCTTCACGTCGTCTCCGAATCCACCACGGGCCAGCGCCTCGATCAATTTCTGCGCGGCGAATCACCCGGGCATTCACGCGCATTTCTGCAGAAGCTGATCGCACAGGGCAACGTGCTGGTGAATGGCAAGCCCGGCAAGGCGAGTTACAACGTGCGTGCGGGCGACCGGATCTCCGTCGAGATTCCACCCCCGCGTCCGCTCGAGGCGAAACCCGAAGACATTGCTTTGGAGATTCTGTTCGAAGACGACGATCTGATTGTGTTGAACAAACCGGCCGGCCTGGTCGTTCATCCCGGTGCAGGCAATCCTGACCACACGCTGGTCAATGCGCTGCTGCATCATTGCCGGGGCAAACTGTCCGGCATCGGCGGCGTGCAGCGGCCTGGCATCGTACATCGTCTCGACAAAGGCACCACCGGCTGCCTCGTTGTGGCGAAAACCGACCTCGCCCATCAGTCGCTGGTCACGCAATTCCGATCGAGGACCACGAAGAAAATCTATCGCGCGCTCTGTTGGGGGAAATTCGAAGAGCCGAGTGGTCACATTGAGACCGTTATTGGCCGCAGCGCGCACAACCGCATGAAAATGTCGGCCCGCGTTTCACAAGGCCGCACCGCCCTTACCGACTATCGCATCCTCAAGCAGCTCACCGATTTTGCCTTGGTGGAACTGACCATCCACACGGGTCGCACCCACCAGATCCGCGTCCACATGGCGCACATTGGCCACGCGGTTGTTGGCGACACAGTCTATGGACGCGCGCGGGCGGGCCAGGAGAAGATTTCGGTTGCCCGTCCGCTGCTGCATGCCTATAAACTCGGCTTCACGCATCCGCGCACGCAGCAGTTCATGGAGTTCACCGCGCCGGTGCCCGACGACATGGTGAGATTGTGCGAGAGCTGACTGATATCATCGACGAAACGATCAAAGCGGTGGAAGAATTGAAGCGCTCCGGCGTGACCCATATCGATGTCTCTCGCGAAACGCTGGAGGAACTGGGCAAACCACCTCGCCCTCCCACAATTGCGGCAACCGGGCCAGTTTTCCTGCAAGACAGGTCGGATGTCGCCGTCGAACTCGCGGCTATCGAAGCACGCGCCAAGGCGTGTACAAAGTGCAAAGAACTTTCCCGCTGCCGACACAGCGTCGTGTTCGGCGTCGGCAATCCGCGCGCCGAACTCATGTTTATTGGGGAAGCGCCCGGGGCCGACGAAGACGAACAGGGCGAACCATTCGTTGGACGCGCCGGCCAGTTGCTCACCAAGATCATCCTGGCGATGGGCTATCAACGCGAGGATGTGTACATCTCCAACATTATCAAATGTCGTCCGCCCGAGAATCGCACGCCGCTCCCCGATGAAGTGACCAACTGCCTGCCGTACGTGCTGGCGCAGATTGAACTCATCAAACCCAAAGTCATTGTAGCCCTCGGCGCCACGGCGTTGCGCTCGCTGCTCGACATCCAGCTCGGCATTACCAAAATGCGCGGCCACTGGTACACGTTTAGGGACATCCCGATCATGCCGACGTTTCACCCTGCCTATCTCCTGCGCAACCCTCCCGCCAAACGCGAGGTCTGGGACGACATGAAATCCGTCCTCGAAAAACTCGGCCGCAAAGTGCCCACCGCCTCAAGCCGCTAGAACCTTGTTCGCTAGAGCAGGGCCAGCCCTTCCTTGAGCGTTGGATATGCCAGCGTAGGCAGTAATTCCTTCTTCATTCGCTCCGTGTTGGCGACGCTGGACACCATGCCGATCCTGATGAAATCGCGCGTCAATGGCGATTGTGTGTTGAATACCGACGCGACCGTCTCGCAACACGCAGCGGCTGCGTAGAAGGTCCACTTCGGGCAGCGCAACGGTCTGGGATAACCCCAGTGCTGGGCAATCGCGTCGAGAAACTCCTGCAAAGTGACCGGCTGATCGTCGGCGACATTGTAAATACCGCGGATGTTCCTGCCTTCGATGGCCGCAGTGGTCGCGGTCAGAAAATCCGGCAGCGACAGCAAGTGTTCCCACGTCGGTTCGCGCCATACCGCCAGCAACCGATGCCGCAGCAGCCAACGAGCGGCCTCGATCATCAGGATGCCGGGCCCGTAGATCATGCCCGCCCGCAAGGCGACAGGCGTCGTGCTCGTTCCCGCACAAACCGCAAACAGGTGCTTCTCAGCGGCAAGCCGTGTTTGGGCGTGTACCGATGGCGGATGGCAATCGAGCCGGGCTTGCGCTGGTCGGTCAGGAAATGTCTCGCCTTCGACATGCGGGAAGCTGATCAGGATGAACTTCCCCACGTGGGCCGCCAGCCCGGCGGCACTCAGATTCTGCACGTACCCAACGTTGGTTTTTGGCAGGAAGTTCTCCGGATTCGGCGCGAAGAGAACACCCGCGAAATGAACGATACAATCAACCTCTCGACAGACCGTGGCAAGGGTCTCGGGCTTTCCCAGATCGACGCGGCACACTTCGACGTTCGGGTATGCGGAGACTGCAAAGGGCAATTCACGATGATGAACGAGCAGACGGAGTTGATGCAGTCCCAGGAGTAGATGCTGCGCCAGTCTAGAGCCGAGATTGCCCGCCGCGCCTGTGATGAGGATTCTCATGACAGCAAAGCTGCCCATCGCGTGAACACTGTCTGCCCGATCGAATGCAGAACCGGCAAATGCAGATGTGCATTCAGTGTGATGGCTCTGGGATTGAGCCCGGTGACGAGGAGCTCACTCGAAAACGTTTCCACCATGGTGCGGACTTGCGCGGAGGTGATTTCCATATGAAACAGAATCGCATAGGCGTTGCGGCCATAGCGAAAAGCCTGGTTCGCAGTGAGCGCGGAGGATGCGAGCAGTGTTGCGCCGCGCGGCAGATCAAATATGTCACCATGCCAATGGAATCCCCTGAACGAGCGTGGCGCATGCTTCCAAAGCGGATCAGACTTCACCGCGTTGGTAAGATCGACCCGGTGCCAGCCGATCTCCTTTTTGCGGCCGGGATAAACCTTCGCGCCAAGGACGGCAGCGATGAGTTGACTGCCGAGGCAGACACCGAGGACGGGCCGGTTGCGATCCAACGCGTTTTCGATCAACCGAATTTCATTGCGGAGGTATTGAAACTTGTCGTGTTCGTACACGCTTTGTGGCCCACCCATGACGATGAGGCCTGCGACGTCACCGATCTCTTTGGGGACCCGTTCGCCAGCATCAGCGCGGATGGATTGCGTGACGGCGCCGGCACGCCGGAGCGCGTCGGCGATGACCCCCGGGCCTTCGCACAAGTGGTGCTCTAAAACAAAAACAAGTTTCTGTGGATTTTTCACGGCGCAATGGTTATTCTAACACGTCGTGCAACGTGTGTTAATTACCGGAGGGGCGGGATTCATCGGGTCGCACCTCGCGGAAGCGTTGGTGACGCAGGGCAAGGAGGTCTACGTCATCGACGACCTGAGCACGGGGTCGGCTGACAATATCGCCGCGCTTCACGACAATCCCCAATTTCATTTCACGCAGGCTTCCATCCGCAACGGCCCCGAACTGGAGCGGCTCGTCAGCAATGTTGATTTCATTTATCACCTGTCTGCCGCGGTTGGCGTCGAACTCGTCGTCAAGAATCCCGTCTACACCATCGAGGCCAACGTGCGCGGGACCGAAGATCTGCTGGCGGCGGCGGCCAAACGCGGCGTGGACGTGCTGCTGACTTCGACGTCTGAGGTGTACGGCAAGAGCGAGCACGATTGTTTCCGCGAGGATGATGATTTGCTGATCGGTCCGCCGACCTTCGGCCGCTGGAGTTACGCCTGCTCGAAACTGTTGGATGAGATCCTTGCGCTGGCGTATCTGCGCGAGAAGCGATTACCAG
>CAZAQZ010000221.1:0-5424 GCA_964487175.1 uncultured Verrucomicrobiota bacterium
TCCATCAAGCAAGCGCTCCACCCGCGGCCGACTCCCCCTGGACGGTGTGGAGACGATCTGGTTACTCGAACCGGGCATACTGTTCATACGGCAGGGGCCGCCCGATCCTGCGAAAAAGGAGAGTGTTCACTGCTTTGCAGTACAACTCATAGCCGTGCTCGCGCAACAGCCGCACGACCGGGGAATTCTCCATGTCACGCATGTTTCTGACGCGCATGTCCTCCACGAGCACGATGGTCGGCTGATACTTCGTCCAATCATTGGATTGCAGCACTTCAAGGTCATATCCCTCCACGTCGACGTTGAGAAAGTCGATGGTCTGCCCCGGCGGAAGATAGCGGTCGAATACCTCGGCCAGCGTCACTGTCTTGATTTCGCGCTGGTTGACGATCTTGTAGGGCCCGTTCTTGTGCCGGGCCTGGGAAATCTCCTGCGAAAAACCGTTCAGCGTCGGCTCATTAAACTCGTGATACGTCAGCGTCTTGTTGCCATTGGCCACCGCGGCCTCGACGTTGATATCGCGGGGCCGAAGCTGGTTGAACAGGCTCATGCCGCCCGGAACCGCATCGATGTTGAGGCCTCTCCAACCGAACAGGTAGAAGTAGTACGTATTGGAAAACCGTTTCGGATGAT
Source organism: uncultured Verrucomicrobiota bacterium (assembly GCA_964487175.1). Taxonomy (GTDB): domain Bacteria; phylum Verrucomicrobiota; class Verrucomicrobiia; order Palsa-1439; family Palsa-1439; genus CAWFPN01. The sequence goes on from CAZAQZ010000221.1 coordinate 634, forward strand.
GCGCGCCGATGTCCACGAAAAACCCGTTGTTTTTGCCGGTGAAAATCCGCCGCAAAATACCGTCCTCCCCCTCCTGTGAGTAGGAAGGATACAGCCAGTGCCTTCGGAAATCAGCGGCGAACGTCCTCACGGTCAACCACCTCCAGTAAAATCGTTTCAGCTTCAAGAGCCTGTCGGTATCACCGACCTCAGCGACCGGGGAATCGACGGGTCCGAGCGGGAATGTCTCAGGTCGCTTGTTGAAACAAAAGACGTTCCAGTAAAGCCACTCTGGTTTGTATCCGCTGGCCGTGAAGGGTCGGACATGATCGCCTTCTCGATAGTAAAATTCCCGATAGCCGATGGCTCTCAATTCATCCAGCACCTCCTGGATCGTATGACCGGCGCGTGCCAGATGGTGGGAACTGAATTCCATCATCATCGGGGGCAACAAATGCGAGAGCGTGGCGCGTGCGCCCTTCAAAAAGCGGTACTCGTGCCCTTCAATGTCCACTTTCACGAAATCGATCCGTGTCAGCTTGTGCTCCTGAACAAATCTGTCGAGCGTCGTCACATTGACAAGCCAGCGCGTGTCGGTAGGCTCCGTTGGTAGAGTTAAATAAGCGCCTCCGGTGTTCTGCGGTTCGAAGCGGATTTCAAACATGTCCACCGTATCACTCAGTCCCACCGGGTGGGCATGAACGTTTGGCGTCCCGTTCAGAGCGATGTGACTGCTTAACCGGCCATACGTTTGCGGATGCGGTTCGAAGGCGTGGACTTCCGTCTGCGGACCCAGCACTTTGGCCAGGGACAGCCCGTAAAATCCAAAGTTCGCGCCGATATCGAGAATCGTGTCCCCGGGTTTAAGCATCCGAGAGATCAGTTCAAAATCCTCCGGCTCTTTTTCGCCGTATAAGAACAGGTCACGATCGACAGCGTCATGTGGATTCAGGTCCCACCTGAGTCCATGGCGGTGGACGCGATACACGTGATTGGGTCGCAGCCAGTAGCTGGGGACCCGCTGGGCCATAAATGTTTTCACCCGGGGCTTGAACCATCGCGGGCCATGCGCATTAGCGGACGCGACCAGACGTGCGACGTTATTCTTGCAGAATGAGGCAAAAGCAGTCGTCTTCAGACTCTGTGGCAGAGGGAGCTGATTGAGTTGTCGTGGGGTCGCCATGGCGTTCTCAATGGGCTTAAAGCCGGTGAGCCAATACCAGTGGAATAACTGCGACAAGAATGCCGTGCGGTTTCACCAACACAATCCCTCCATGAACCCCTTTGTTCATCATACCCAACGCTCCCCGGGACATCGCCCTGCTCGCCTTTGCCAGAAAACCCCTACCATCCCGGCCCTGGCAAGTCGAGCTTTCTTCTCCTGCCGCTGTCCCCGATCTGCAGGCCGGATGACCCCACCCGGCTGCGAGGGAGAAGGCGCAATCCGGTGCGTCATCAGAGTTGGGCACAGCCCAAAAACTGCCACTGTTCACTTTGGTTACTTTGGGAGCTTTGGTTACTTTGGCTACTTTGTGCACTTTTGGCGATTTCCTCCCAAAGTAGCCAAACTAAATAATCTGAACTAACGGGGTTTTTCTGATTGTGCTAGTCTGGCAGCCAGGATGCAGAGGGAGGAACCCTGAGATTTTTGAATCTGAAAGGATGGTTCAGTGCGTCCCACTTGCAAAGAGGAATACAACTTATGAAAAACACATCCAAGACAGTCATCGCCGCAATCCTTCTCCTGGTCGCCGTATCGCCGCTGCGGACACATGCCGCTGTGTCCGTGTACGCGGAAGATGTCGTGAGCAATACGGCTGCGGGGACGGTCGTATCACCGTCCGCGCCTTCCGGCGCAAAAAACGGGCAGGTTGGGAACAGTGCATCGGATGCCGACCATCCGCCGGTTCGGATCGACGAGACGGGGGTTCATGTGGGCGGCCCGAATCCGGTGGATATCAACGTGCCGGATCTTTCGCGTCACTTTCGAGACAGGGACATGACGCGGATCATCGCCATACTTAGTCCGTTCTGCATGGTTGTGGCGATTGTCGCGATGGCTGGCTATTTCAAGCATCGTCGCAACAAGCTGGCGCATGAGACCTTGCGCGCCATGATTGAAAAAGGCATGCCCGTGACTCCCGAATTGGTCGCGCAGATCAAAGGCAGGGGTGTCAGCACCTCATGGGGGGGGCCGACAAACAGCGGTCGTCTGATGCCCGGTTTGGTTTTGGCAGGAATTGGAACGGCGTTGTTGATCTCTCACTCAGGCGACAGCAAAGGGGGATGGATTGTTCTTTTCATAGGCGTGGCATTTCTCATCGTCTGGGCGGTGGAACGAAACAACCGGAACAACGCACAACCGCCGCGACTATAACCCGTGTCCTTCTCCGACGCCGACCTGATCGCCCGTGTCCTGTCGCGCGAAGACCACAACGCCTTCGCCGAACTGGTGCGGCGCTATCAATCGCCCATGCGCGCGTTCCTGGCGCGCGTGGCCCGCGGCGACACGCATCTGGCGGATGACCTGGCACAGGAGACGTTTTTGAAGGCGTGGCATAAACTTCACACGTACCGGGGCGGCGCGCGATTTTCGACCTGGTTGTTCGGCATCGCGTTCAATGAATTTCGCAGCGTGGCCCGCCAGAGAAAAGAGCTGGCCCTGGACGACGTCGATGAAACGCCCCCCGAAGCAGCGGGACCGGCGGACTCGCGGCGTGATGATCTGCGCCTGGATTTGACAGAAGCGTTGAAGCAGTTGAATGTAAATGAGCGGGCGGCGATCGCGCTTTGTTTCCAAAGCGGGTTGTCGCACGAGGAAGCAGCGCTGGCGCTGGACTGCCCGGTCGGAACGGTAAAAACGAATATCCTGCGTGGCAAGGATAAACTGAAACGGCAATTGTCCGATTATCAGCAATATGAATCAGCCTGAACAACATGATCCGATCGACGCGCAGTTGCGCGAGCAGAACGCCTACATCGAGGACGCCGGTTTCACGGCGCGCGTCATGGCCGGCCTGCCGCGGCGCCGGCGCGTGGCCTGGTTGCGACCCACCTTGTTGCTGGGCACGGCGGCCATTGGGTCGGTGCTGGCGGTTCGGTGGCTGCCGTGGGAAACGCTGCCGCCCCTCGATCCGGCTGCCTTGCTGTCGGTTGATCCCCAGGTGTTATTGCCGTGGGGCGTGGTATTCGCCGTCGCGGCGGCTGTTACCTGGGCTGCGGTGGCGGCCTTCCAATGGGAGGACTGATTTTTCCCGCGGCCTCTCCGTTTGATCGCACGCAATTGCGGTCGGCCGATACTTTTTCCGCGACACAGAAGCCACGGTCATGCTAGAATCGCGCAGCGACGACGGATTGCGAGCATGTCCCGAGAGATCAAGACACTCATCATCGACGACAATCAGGCTGACGTCGATTATCTGAAGAGCTTTTTCAAGAAAGCGGCTCCCGACCTTGTTTTTGAGGCGGTTTGGGAACCAAACCCTGTCCTGGCCCCGCAACGATTGGCCAACGAATCATTCGACCTTGTCTTCCTGGATTACCAGATGCCCGCGATGAGCGGGTTGGATGCGCTGGGCGCGATTCGCAAGGTGGATGGGTTGCTTCCCGTGATTGTCCTGACGGGCATGGGGAATGAAGCGGTTGCCGTGGAAGCAATGAAACGGGGCGCGCACGATTATTTGCGCAAGGATCAATTGACGGTGCCCGCGCTTTCGCGCGCGGTGATGGCGGCACTGGAGCGCAAACGTCTGGAGGACGAGTTGGCGCGGCGGCAGCGCACCCTGGAGCACGATTTGTTGATGGCCCGCGAGTTGCAGGAAGCGTTCCTGCCCCAGAGTCTTCCGCATTTTGCGCCATCGCAACCGCCTGATTCAACTGGATTGAGGTTCTATCACCGCTACACGCCGACACTGGCTGTGGGAGGGGACTTCTTTGATGTGTTGCCGCTGGACGAGCATTCCGCGGGTGTGTTCATTTCCGATGTGCAGGGCCACGGGATGCCAGCCGCCCTGGTCGCTGCCGCGTTGCGCACGCTCATTGAAGAACTCAAGGACGAAGCGGAAGATCCTGGAAAGTTTTTGGAGCACGTGAATCAGGGTTTGCACCGGATTTTGAGGCAGACGACGACGCCGGTCTACGCCACGGCCTTCTATTTAATATTGAATGCCGAAGGCCACCAGCTCAGTTTCTCCAGCGCGGGACATCCGCCGCAGTTGCATCTGCACAGGAAAACAGGAGATGTCACCTGGTTGCACGACGAGAGCAAAGTCGGGCCGATGTTGGGTGAGGTTGAGGATGCCTTGTTCCCGGCTCGAAGCATGTCGATGGACCAGCAGGACGTATTCGTATTGTTCACGGATGGGATTATCGAGGTGCCCAACGAGGAGGACGAGCCATTTGGCCTCAAACGACTGGAAGCGGTCGCCCGTGAAGCACTGACTCTTGCCCCGCCGAAGATCATCGAGTCCATCGTGGAAAAGGCCGCGCTGTATGGGGGAACGACGGTCTTCCCCGAAGACGTGTGTATTGTTGCGATCGAAGCGGCCGCGCTGCTGGAGCGCATGAACCGCTAGGCGCTCAACGAGTTTCGGCTGTCTTTTTGGGATCTGTGAAGAAAAAAAGCCAACGTCTACAAAAAAAACCAAGCCATGCACAAAATCTGCCAAACCATGCAAAGTAAATCGTTTTTGCTTTACATTGAAACGGGCAAATGTATATTTGCGATAGTAACGGCATGCAACGGACGGCTACCAAACGGAGTTGTACTATGCGACCAAACCAGCGATCGGCGTTTACACTGATTGAATTGCT
>CAZAQZ010000222.1:0-5418 GCA_964487175.1 uncultured Verrucomicrobiota bacterium
TCCTTCCAGCAAGTCTGCAACACTGCCAGCAAACCGTCAGTCGACGTCCCTGCCAATTCCGGATTCGTGACGAAGTACACAGAATCAGCGGCGCAACGGCCCGCCACCTGGCGCATTGTCGCTTCATCAAGCGCGCCGATAATCACGACGTGAAATGCGAGGGAAAGGCTCTGCGCGCATGCGGCGGCGGCGGCAATGCCCTCAAGTTTGTCCGCCGTCGTGACGAACACGGCCGCATTTCGCAAGGGAAGCTGCGATTTATCTGCTGGTTCCATCGCGCCATGGAACGCTTCTTCGGCGCCGGTTGATTGAGACGAAGACACGCCTGCCAATTGTTTGAGCAACTCCGCGGCCGCTGCGGGCGTTGCTTCCATCTCTTCTTCAGAACCAGGCTGTTGGGGCAGCTCGAAGAAGGACTCAAGAACGGGTTCGGCAACCAGGCCCTGCGACGGGACGATCACCAATGGTTTGCCTAGCGCGGCAAAGTACTCATCAACCGTGAAATCGCGCGCGCATTCCGAAGCCACCACATCGAGCGCAATGGGGAATTGTGTGGAAAGTGTCGCGGCTGGCTGCTGCAGTGCAATCTGCAATTTCAAGTCACGGATTTCAAATGACTCCACTCCCGACAGATGGGGGAGACCGAGATTGCCTGCGAGGACCGTCCCGAGCAGGGGATCGCCGGACATCACCAGATCGAAGGGAAATTGTTTGAGGCTAATATGGTCGGCGAGCAATCGCGCTGTCGCATTCAGATCGTCGGGCAGCGTGTGTGTCTCGATCAGCGTGGCATCGTCGGCCCCCGATGCGAGTGCACGTTGCAGCAGTTCGGTAGCGAAACGAGGACCCACGGCAAGGACAGATACTCGCACATTCTTGTCAGCGGCGGCTTTGACCTCGAGCGCGCGTTCCAAGGCGGTGCGACTGGTGGTGTCAAACTCGAAACAGGTTTCCAGGAGTTCGCCATTGAACACTTCCGGCCTGGGAGAGAGAATCGGCACAACGTTCATAGCCACAATAACATGCAACGGCTTCGTGACTTGATGGTGCGGCTCATCACCAGCCGCGTGCTTCTTTCCTTCTTGTGCCTGCAACGCCAAAAACGCCGTGCGCACTTCGGGCGGATAGAGCCCCCGCTTCAACAACGCCAGCTCGCGTTGGAATTCGTCGTGCAAACGGTCGATTTGGCGGCAGGCATGCTCGACGTAGGCTTCGCGCATTTGCTCAGCGAAAAACGTACGAGCGCTGTCCTGCTCATTGGTGTTCTGGCGCAGCCAGAAGAGACGCCAGGCAGCGGAGTCGATGAGCTTGATGTAGCCCGCAATATCCGCCAGTTTGAACATGGTTGGTTGGAAGTTGGCATTCTGCCAAACTTGGGGGCCGAACGCCGCGACTGCCGCGCTGGTGGCCTTCATGAGTTGGTTCATAGCGTCAGCCATCTGTCCAAGGCCCACGCCCTTGTATCCTGCTCCGAACGGCACTTGGCGCTTTTCCCACTGAGGCATTATGGCATCCACCAGATCGCGAATGATGAGGAACCGCTGCACTTCGTTGGTGCCTTCGTAAATGTTGAGGACGCGAGCGTCACGGCGATGTTTTTCGAGTTCGTGAAGCTGTGTGACGCCTTCAACGCCGTAGATCTTTTCCGCTGCGCGAATCGCCCGATGCAGTGCTTCGCTTGCGTAATATTTGCCGATGGCGGACTCTGTGCGTGCATCGCGCGTGCCGTGGTGGTCGGTCCGACCGATCAATTCATAAGCGAGCGATTCGATGGCAAACAACTCCATCGCAGTCTCGCCAAGGAGTTGTTGCACCCACTCCTGCTTTTCGAGGCCGCGCTCGCGGGCGAATGTGCGCGCTTGTTCGAGAATCTTGGCAATCATCGCGGTGGCGCTGACGCATAGGCCCGTACGGCCGACATTGAGCGTTTCGAGAGCGTTGACCTGGCCGCGGCCTTCAATTCCGATTACGTTTTCGCGGGGGACGCGGACGGAGGTAAGGCCGAGTTCGTTGGTAGGCGAACCGCGTTGACCCATCTTTTCTTCATCTTTGCCGACGATCAGTCCTTCGGCATGCCGGTCGACGATGAAACCGGTTGGCCCTTCCGCAGTACGGGCGTATAGGCACATCACGCGCGCGACATGACCATTGGTGATCCACATCTTGGCGCCGTTCAATTCGTAGTACTCGTAAAACTCGCGTTCGCCTTCGCGGCGAATCTGGGCGACGTCGTGAATATTGACGCGATTGCCGTCGCGCAGGTAGTAACGGAACTTTGCCGGGTCATCCGTCTTGTAATCGTACTCGTCGAACACGATGGGGGTGGCGGCCTTGTCGCCGGCGTACTTGTAAAGAATGCGCAATCCCTCGAAATCGAATTCAAGACGCGCGGCGTCGACGATGTTTTTGCGTTCGTTGCCGAGCATGAAATACTTCACACCGTCGGCATCCGTCAGCACTTCGGCCCGTTTCAACTCGGCACGTGTCTGGATGCCGCCCGAATCGCTTCCGGCACTTGGCTCGGTCAGCGCGAACGCACTGATGTGGCCGGCGGAGACGAGTTTCAGGAATAGCTTGGCGGCCTCGGCGCGACGGTCGAGTTCGGTGACGACCCCCTCGGCGCGCGGACGGAGTTGGTCGAGCGCGTCGCGCGACTTGGTCAACTCGGTCTTGAATTTCGACAGGTCCATCCGCAACCCGGCGCGCCCTGCGTCCATAAACCGTGCGAGAAACTCGCTGGCCACGGCGCGCAACATTGGTTTTTTACCGATGTCCTTCTTGACCGTTTCGCCGAGCGCGGTGAACACGTCCTTGACCTTGAGCGCTTGGGGCGAATCAAGCATGCGCAGGATGCGCTGAATCTCGGATTTCAGATTTGTGATGAGCGACTCGTTCGCAAGAAATTCCTGCAGATCCGCCTTGGCGCGCGGCAGGTCCTGGTTGAGCCCGAGCAGCACGGGCGTGGTGCCAATGCTGGAGTGTGCCATGATCGTCAGCGCGTACGACGGGTCGGCGTAGCACATCGATAGCGGGCAGAGAATGTAATAATGTGCCTTGAGCAGCCCTTCGCCGCCGAATTCCGTCGGGATGTACATGCGGGTGAATCCGCGCGCGATCATATCGCGCACGTCATCAAGCGGCACCATGTGAAGTTTTTCAACCAGATGATAGTAGGGAAGGCCGTCAAAGCGGCGGTTCCAGAAGCGTTCGGTGAAGTACTTGTAAAGTTGCTCATGATAAGCGCGCAGTTCGGTGTCGGCGAACAGCATTTCAGGGACATAGCGCCATACGAGTGGGTTGAAGTTCTCCACCAGATAATCGCCGTGATCGTAGTGCTGTTCCGTCTTCAACGCTTCGCGATAACTGAAGGTAGGCGGCTGGTGTAACGGCTTGTCGATGTAGCCTCGCTCCAGTATCTGCGCGCCAAGTGGGGCAAGGCTCGTTGTTGACTGCGCAACGGCTCGCGCCTCGAACATCTTGATGATCTCGGCTTCCAGTTCGGTTGGATTCTCACCCGTGCGGCGCTTGACCGCCTCGAGTGCGAACTTGTGCAACTTAGCATCTGCATCAGGGCCGAGTTGCAGCTTCAATTGAACGTCATCGAGCAGCAGCGGCGCAAAACACGTGCTGTCGCGATAGAATTTTGAAAGGACATCATCCTCGCTGTACGCCGTGCCGCCGAAAATCTGGCCTGCGTCGTAGCTGAGACTGCCAGGAGTCGGGCCGAACGCATCACAGGCGAGGATCTTCACGAGCGGCGCATCCGATTCCTTGAAATTCTCGAGTGCCCCAAGCAAATAGACTTGCGCTTCCATCTGGCTGAGCAATTGTTTCACCGAGCCGAACTTGGCGATGCCGTCACGGCCGTCTTCGTCCTTGAACAAGCCGGGGAATTGCACGCGGCTGGTCGCATGCGCCTTGCAGCGTTCCAACAACATCTCGCCAGAGCCGAGGGCGATCGCGCGGGCGGTAGTAGCGACGCGAGCTGGTGTTGCTGGTTGCATTGGCGCGAAATCCTTCCAATGGGTCCGCGCGGCGGTCAGTCCGATCCACGCGACATTGGCAAGTTCGGGACGCGCGGCGATCTGTGCGGGATAAATGCCGGAAACAAGAACGGCAAGCGAAGGGTCTTTGCGGGCCAGTTCGCGAAGGGCAGTTGTCTCTGGTTTCAGGCCCTTGAGGAAACCGAGTTGCTCGGGTGTCAGGCGTTTGCCGTGTTCGAGTTCCTTGATCGATTGCTTCGGAAAGAGCTTGTCGAGTTGCTGTCGCAGGTTGGAATTGTCGGCAGACGCGCCCGGTGGGGTGCTCTTGCGAATGCCGGCAGATTCCAGAAGGTGCCGCGCCTCTTCTTCCGCCCAGAAGAACTTGCGCTGCCTGGCATAATCGAGAACCCTCGCAAGCAGTTCGTTTTCGGGAGTCAGTGCTTGCGCTTGTTCCACGAGCGACAGCAGCCATTGCGTGCGTGCCGCGTCGACGTAGCGCGGTTCGGCGTACACGGCATCGCAGAACTGACGCAGTTTTTCCGCCGCATGCGAGTCAAGGGTTGCTGTGACAGGTTGCGCTGCGGGCGGAGAATGAGGACGGGCGCCATTCGCCTTCTGCAAATCGAGGAGTTTGCGGTTTGCCTCGGTCGGCGCGCCAAAGATAAGACGTTGCTTGCGCTGGCGGGTCCAGTCCACATCATCGGGTGCGCCGCGCAGGCACGACTCGCACTTGATGCAGTTCTCGAAGTTGACGACGATCTGCACCTGGCCGAGGTCGTCCACCTTGTCCTCGTAGACCTTGGCGGGACAGACATGCCACAGGGGCGAATCGGCGAGCTTGGTGCGGTCTTCAAAATGTTCGGGGCGCAGGACCTTGATGTGCGTCTCGTGATCGGAGAAATAGCGGATGAGGGAAAGCTTCTCCTCCCACGGCTGCGCGATCTTTACGGCGTCGGGGTCGAGCTTGGTGCGTTCGCGGATCAGGGCGCGGTATTTTTGGAAAAAACTCGAAAGATACTTCTCTGGTGATGGCCTCGTGACGACGAGCTTGATCATCTCGCTGAGCCACTGGACCGGCATCAGGACCGTCAGCAGCAGGCCAAATCCACCGAGCAGGAGATAATCAAGGATGCTCAGGCTTTCGGTCGCGTTGGCGATGGCGTTGTGCAGTTTGACCGGCAGGGGCGCGTCATTGTTGCGATAGAGTGAATCGCACGAAGCGGGGAGAACCTTCGGCAGTTTCTCGAACAATCGAGACAGTGGCCAGAGCAACTGGCTTTGGGGTTTGCCGTCGGCGAACAACTCCACGTTGACCGTTCCTTCTGCGCGCATTGAGGATCGTGGTTGTGACTGTGTGACGCGGGTCAGGCCCAGTGCCGCGCGCTGTTTCTTCAAATCGGAAATGAATTCGCCCATGTGCTTCGGTGGAAGAGTT
>CAZAQZ010000223.1:0-5390 GCA_964487175.1 uncultured Verrucomicrobiota bacterium
GAAGATCCCAAGGTTATGCTGCCCGGGCGGGTCGGTCGGGGAGTTTCCGGGGCAACCGAGGGACATCTGGGGACGACGCGGCCTCGTCTGTTTTCGGCAGGCCCAGGGGATACAACGGGGGTTCGGTTGCGAGTAATTCGGTGGCGAGAAGCTTGTATCCCAATCCTTGAACGGTCATTCCGAGGAGGGTCGCGTCTATCGGACACTTGACCTCGATAAGGAAACGATATTTCACACTCCGCCCCGCCTTTTGCCCAAATCGTCGAACGTGGCCGCAGCAATTTTGGTTTCCACCAGGATGAACCCTGGTTTTCGCTGGAAGAACCTTGGGCGAGGTTTCATGGTCAATGCGGTCCCATGGGGTATATATCGGCAGAAAAGTCGTATTGCTTAAGCGGGTCCGCGGGCTGACCGTCTGGAGCGCCTTGGCAGTCGACATCGAATGCGCAATTACGGGACGTTGCTCTTCGGAAACCAAGTATTGAGTTTTTCGACCGATAACCGGTCCAACCGCTCCACGATCATATTTGCATTCTTCAGTGATGCGGCGGTGTGCGCACTTCCAACGCCGACGACCTTCATGGCCGCGGCCCGCGCTGCCTCGATGCCGACCTGCGCGTCTTCAAAAACGACGCACCGCGCCGGTGGCCAGCCGATCTTTTGGGCCGCCACCAGAAACACTTCCGGGTCGGGTTTGCCATGTGTGACATCGTCGCCTGCCACGATGGCGTCGAAATAGTCTCGTATTCCAATCACGCTGAGGGCGCAATCGATGTTCGCACGCTCCGTGGAGGAAGCAATCGCGCAACGAATCGACGCGACGCGCAATTGTTCCAGCCAGGCTGCCACACCGGGCAACGGCTCGATTCCGTTTTTGCGAATCAATTCGCGGTAGAGCGTCTCCTTGCGGTCGGAGATGCGTTTGATTTCCTCCGGGGCGGTGGCCCACCCGAGGATTTCAGGGATGATGCGATTGCTCTTCATGCCGAAAGAGCGCTTGAAATGATCAGGCGGCAGCGTAAAGCCCAACTCTTTTGCGGCAAGTTCCCAGCTTTCCAGGTGCGGACGCGACGAATCGATGATGACTCCGTCCCAATCGAATATGGCGGCCCATTGTGGCATTTAAACGGTGACTCCTGTTGAAGGCGCGACAGTCAGGCTGTAGCGGCCCTTGGTTGCGTGCAGTTGGATCGGCGTATCGAACGCGCGCGTGAGCGTCGCGGACGTAAGCACAGTTTCTTTTTCTCCGCTGGCCAGCACCTTGCCGGCTTTTAAGACCAATACGTGCGAAATAACGGGGACGATCTCCTCGACGTGGTGAGTAACAAGTACGAGCGTCGGCGCATGGCGACGTCGTCCCAGGCCCTGGATGAATTGCAAAAAATGTTCGCGTGCCGCTGGATCAAGCCCGGCGCACGGTTCATCCAGCACCAGCAGGGACGGCTCGGCCATCAGCGCGCGCCCGATCAACAATCGTTGTCGCTCACCCTGTGACAGGACGCCCCAGGGACGTTTCGCCAGGTGCGCACATTCGATCTTCTTCAGAATCTCGATGGCTTGTAGGCGGTCGGCGGGCAGGATCACGCCCCAGTAATCGATCATGGCGTACTTGCCACTGATGACAGTCTCCAGGGCGGGCTCGTCATCGGCCATCAACTGGCGGATGGAGGAACTGACCAATCCGATGCGTTTGCGCAGTTCGCGCCAGTCCGATTCGCCGTAGCGTTTGCCCAACACTTCAATCACGCCGTCGGTTGGCGGGAGATAGGCGGTCAACGCGCTGAGCAGGGAGGTCTTGCCCGACCCGTTCGCGCCAAGAATCGCCCAATGCTCGCCCTGGCGGACACGCCATGACAAGCCGTCGAGAATGACGGTGTCGCCGCGTTCCACGCGCAAGCGCGAGACGTTAAGAATGGTTCTTCGATTCACTGGCAAGAGATTAACGGTGACCACCTCGCCAACGCAAGCCGTCGCGGATAAAGGAGGGATGCAGGCGGGTTCTTGCGCCGCGTTACCCAGCGTGTTAGCTTTCGGGTTTCGGGACAAACGATGGCCAATTCCGCAACCAGACAGCCTGACGAAACTGACCGTTCCATGCTTTTGAGCGAACGGTTGGAGGCGCTGGCGTACATTTATGTTTTCAACGTGGTTTTGCTCATGGTGATGGGGCGTTCGTATCTTTCGAACGTACCAGCAGGGACATCCCTTACAGGCTGGGTTGCGACAGTGATCGCTGATGCGGCCAACTTCGGCACGATGGCGCTCATCCCGTTGATCGTGGCGTCGATCACGCTTCCACTCCGGCGATTTTGGGTGACGCTGATTGTTGCGGTCATCCTCTACAGTTTCCTGAATGTGTGCGTGTATGTGGATGCGATGATCTACCAGCTTTGGCGGTTTCATTTCAACGGGATGGTGCTCAATTTACTGACGACGCCGGGCGCAGGAGACAGCGTGACCGCCGGAGCGGGAACCATCTGGTCCGCGTTGATCGTTGTGGCGTTCATCATCGCGGCTGAATCGGCATTTGCCGCGTGCGTATCGCCCGTGTTGCGGAGGTTTCGGTTCGTCCCGAGACTGCGGACGAAGAAATCATTTGCGTTGTTCTTCGCGGCGGTGTGTTCGCTGCTTCTGCTGGACAAGGTCGTTTATGACATCGGCGATTTGCGAAACGACACGGAGATCGTGCGATTGCGGCAGCTCCTTCCGCTGTACCAGACGGTGACAATCAAGGGTTTCGCTATTCGCAGGCTGGGAATGAAAGTGGCGCCGAGGGATACGTTCAAGATAGGGGACGCGTCAGCGGGGTCGCTCGATTATCCGAAGGCCCCAATCAAGTTTCGCGCCGACGGGCCGCGGCCCAACATTGTCATCATCGCGATCGAAGGCGCGCGGTTTGACATGCTGACACCTCCGGTGATGCCGTTTCTCTCGCACTGGGGTGAGAAGAACCTGGTGTTTGAACAGAACTACAGCGCCGGTAACACCACGCGCTACGGAATTTTCGGTCTGTTCTATGGGATTTACGGCACCTACTGGCCGAGAGCGCTCGCGGAAAAACACGGGCCGGTGTTGATCAGCGCCTTGAAACAACTGGGCTATCACTTCCGCATCCTTTGCTGCACGGACCTCAATTTTCCCGAGTTTCGCCGCACGGCGTTCATCGAAATCCCGGACACCATCACGGACACATGGAAATGCGAACGCGTCGACCGCGACAGGGAGATGACCGATGAATTCACCAGATTTCTCGACCAAAAGCAGACGCCCTTTCTGGCGTTTATGTTTTATGACGCGTCGCACCAGGGATATCGTTATCCACCCGAGCACGCGGTATTCGACACGGGGACCTTGAGCGAGTATCTGAACTACGTCAGGATCGCGCATGGCCAGCCGGACATGGTCTACATCGAGAACCGCTACAAAAACAGTCTTCACTACGTCGACGCGCAAATTGCGCGCGCGATGCAGGCACTCGAGCAACGCGGGTTGATGGATAATACGCTGGTTGTTATCTGTGGCGATCACGGCGAGGAATTCGGGGAGTTTGGGTTGTACGGACATGACAGCGCGTTTCACCGCTACCAAACGCAGACCCTGATGGTCGCCCACGTTCCCGGCGTCCCCCCGCAAAAGATCCAGCGGATGACAAGTCACCTCGACGTGCCAGCGACAATCCTGACGTACATGGGGGCGGAGAACCCGCTCTCCGATTACACGGTGGGGTCGCCGCTCACCTCGACCCAGGAAGTTCCCTATGTTCTGATTTCCAGTTGGAGTGATGCTGCCGTCGTCGATCACGACACGATCACCACGTTTGGCCTGGAAGCGTACAAAGCCGAAATGACCATCCGCAACCACGACAATGTGCCGTTCCCCGACCAGCGCGCCGCTATGGCTGTGCACCGGACGGAACTACTCAGCGCGCTGAATGGAATGCGTCAATTCAGCAAGTAACGTCATTTATGATCATGTCGGGAAGAAGTCGCACGTGTACAGAATAAGCACATCCTTGTGGCTGGGAGGAACAGATTATTCTGCCCGCATTTCAGGAATGTTGTGCCATTCATGCTTTAGCCTTTTCATGATCATTGCGCTGTCAACTTGCACCGTGCCTTTTGGAAACACCTTTTCATCTTCGTACATTTTCACGTACGCTTGGTTGATCTGTAATGGGGAGATGTGCCATTCAAGAAGGCGCAGCTCCATCCCCTGATAGTGACGCCTCTCTTTTGCCAGGGAGTAGCCAAAGGCGCCTTTCGCAAAGAACTCAGATGCTTCTCCTAGTGATTCAAAAATAGACTTTTTCGAGAACTCAGGGCATTCCTCTCCATCGAACATGACGTGGGGCTCCGATTCTCCGTCGGCGATCTCAACCCGATAGTGCCCGCCGCCTTCTTTCACTCTAAAAACGCTCTTTTTAAATATACCGGGGAATATCCTTCCACCAGCTAAGTAATTGAATGTCGAAGCCGTGTCGCGCCTGGGAATGAAAACTCCATGTTGTCTGTCACCCTGATAGATCCATTCAACGGCGATTCTGTGGGCGGCGTTCTCAGAGTCAATACCGAGAACTTGAGGGAAATGACGAGGTCGCAATTCCTTGAAGCGGATCATGCAAATGCCGCCAATCCCATTGTTCTTATGGATCCGGGGGATGAACGGGGCAGGAACAAAGCGTACTAGATATTCAGGGTCAAACCGATAATTGAGGAGAATTCGTCGGTCGAGCATTCCCTCAATCACTGGAAGCTTCATTATCATGCCCACTTACCATATTAATCGCTCACCCCTTGAAGATAAAAAACTTTCTCAAAGCGAAGTTGATCATCAGGGAGACGAAAATATTGGCGCCGAAGGCGAGGGTGGTGGTCATTCCATAATGGCCGATCAGGTATCCCATCAACGCGCTGCCGATGAATGTGCTGATGCCGGAGACGAGATAGAAAAACAGGATTTCCAGCACCCGGTTGTGCCGCCCGGATTCGAATACCCAGAAGATATTGATGAGATACGCGGTCAGATTGGAAAAGACGAAGGCGATCACGTTGCCAATGATCGAATTGCGCACACGGACGGCGTCTGACACGGCCACGGCATGCAAATGGAAAAACCCGGCGAGGGGATCGTTTTGGTTCAGGGCCGGGAAAAGCTCAAGTGCGCAAAAATAAAAGATGCTGATGTGCACCAGCGTGGCGGTCCCGCCGGCGATGGCGTACTTGATGAATTGGACCAGCGGCCCATGCTGGCGTCCCTTGAATTGGTTGATGATGTTTTGCATGCGCGATGTTGGATATCGGTGGGTTTTCGCCTGCAACCGGCCCGATTGTCAACGTTTAACGAAGACAATGGGGATAATCATATTCCGTTCCTGTTTATTGCCAAAAACG
>CAZAQZ010000224.1:0-2483 GCA_964487175.1 uncultured Verrucomicrobiota bacterium
TCGGATGATGTCCTTTTCATAGGACTTGACGGTGCGGCGCAATACTTCCGGTGAGGTGGTCATATTAAAGAGAATCCCTTTCGTCGTTTTGTTCCTTTTAGAATTTTGCCCCTTGCCCGTCAACATATTCGTTGACATAATGTTGCCGTGTTTTATCAGCCCAAGAGCATCCCCGAGGCACTCGAGCGAAAAGCTGAACTCAGCGAACACGCGGTGTTCATCGCCGGCGGCACCGATTTGGTTGTATTGATGAACCGCGGTATCAAGCCCGCCGAGCACTTCATCGATCTCACGCATATCAAGGAACTGACCGCCATCAACCGTCATAATGGCACACTCGAACTGGCTGGCAATGTCACGCACGCGCAATGCGGACGGTTGCCGATTCATTGCCTGGCGCAAGCGTCGCTTAGCGTGGGAGGCCCGGGCATTCGGGAACTGGGCACCATCGCCGGCAACCTCGCCACCGCTTCGCCTGCGGGCGATGGCTCCACTGCCCTGCTCGCACTCGACGCTGAAGTGGAATTGACCAGCGTGCGCGGTGTGCGACGATTGCCGCTGAATAAGTTCTTTTCAGGCTACCGAAAAACGGCGCTGGCCACCGATGAGATGATCACCAAGGTGTTCATCCCTGCGAATTACAAGAGTGATTGGGCAAAGATGGGCAAGCGCGGCGCGGTGAACATTTCGATCGTTGCCGTGGCGGTTGCGATCACTCCGAAGAAAGACGTGAGGATTGCACTGGCGTCGGTCGGGCCGACCCCGATGCGATGTCCCAAGGCGGAGAAGTTTCTCACGAAGAATGGGTTTGATGACGATGCGATCCAGCAGGCTGCCGAGATCGTGCGTGACGAAATCAAGCCGATCACCGATCATCGGGCCAGCGCCGATTACAAAACGCATCTGGCCGGCGTGATGGTGCGGCGGTTGTTGGAGAAATTGACAAGGACATGAGCGCCGCGAAAAAGAAACCCGCCAATGGACTCTGGCCGTTGAAATTCAAGCTCAACGGCAAGACCGTCACGCGCAAGGTCGAGCCGACGCAGACCCTGCTGGATTTTCTGCGGATCGAACTGGGTCTGAGGGGGACCAAGGGCGCTTGTCTCGAGGGCGAGTGCGGCAGTTGCTACGTGCTGGTGGATGGCCGGCCGATGAATTCCTGCATGATGCTTGCGCCACAGGTACAGGAACGCGAGGTCATCACGATCGAAGGCTTGGCCCACGGCGACAAGCTGGATGTCATCCAGCAGAAATTTGTCCAATGTGCCGCCGTGCAATGCGGTTATTGCACGCCCGGTCTCATCATGGCTGCCAAGGCGTTGCTCAAACAGAATCCACACCCGACACGCCAGGAGTTTCTCGTCGGCATGGAAGGCAACATCTGCCGTTGCACGGGTTATGGCAGGATTTTGAAGGCCTGCGAACAGGCCGCGGATGCGTTGGGGATGAAGAAATGACGCAGCCGCTCGATCCGCTTCAGGAAGTTGTCGCCAAACTTCGCGTGGCTTCGCGAAGTTCCTCCGCTTACGAAAAAGGCCCCAACAAAGTCGTCGGCAAGTCGATGAACCGCCTCGACGCGGCGGACAAAGCCACGGGCAAGACAAAGTACGGACAGGATTTGTTCGACAAGAAGTTTTTATCCGCGAAAGTTCTTCGCGCCGCTCATCCGCATGCCGAGGTTCTCCGCGTCGACACCCGCGCCGCGAAGAAGATGCCCGGCGTGGTCGCCGTGCTTGCCCACCAGGATGTGAGCGGCACGAACATGCACGGATTGATCCGGCGCGACCAGGAAGTTCTTTGTAGCAGGAAAGTTCGTTATCTCGGCGATGCCATCGCCATCGTCGTCGCTAAGAACGAGCAGGCCGCCATCGCGGCGCTGGAGAAAATCATGGTCGATTACAAACCGTTGCCCGCGGTGTTCACCATCGACGACGCGCTCAAGCCCGATGCACCCAAGATTCACGCCGAGGGAAACGTTCTCGGTGAGAAACATCTGCGCAAGGGCGACGCGCCGGCCGCCATGCGCGATGCGGATGTGGTGGTCGAGGACTTGATCCAGACCCAGAGCTGCGAACACGCGTTCCTCGATTTGGAAGCGGGACGCGCCCGTTACGATGGCAAGATGCTGACCATCGAAGTGTCGGGCCAATGGATTCATGAAGAGCGGCGGCTGATCGCGCTGGCACTCGGGCTGCCGTTGGAACGGTTGCGCATCATTCAACCGGCGACCGGCGGAGCGTTTGGCGGACGCGAAGACATTTCCATCCAGATTTATCTCGGGCTGGCAGCCTTGAAGTTGAAGGGCAAAACGATCTGCATGCGCTACTCCCGGCCCGAATCGGTGATCTCGCGGCACAAGCGGCACCCGATTCGTGTCCATTACAAACTCGGCGCGAAGAGGGACGGCACGCTGGTCGCCGCGCAGGTGACATTTTACGTGGACAAGGGAGCGTACGCATCAACAGGCATCGCAGTGATGCGCA
>CAZAQZ010000224.1:2493-5377 GCA_964487175.1 uncultured Verrucomicrobiota bacterium
GCGACGGGGCCCTACAAGATTCCCAACGTGTGGGTGGACGTGATCGGCGTATTCACTAACAACAACCCTTGTGGTGCGATGCGCGGCTTTGGTGCGGCGCAGACGGCGATCGCCTATGAAGGATTGATGGACCGGCTGGCGGTGCAACTGGGCATGGACAAGGCCGAGTTGCGGATGAAGAATCTCGTTCATTCCGGCGACCAGGTGACGACCGGCCAGACCGTGCCGTACGCGACGGCGGACGAGTGTTTTCATGCGGTGCTGGACCGGATCGACTGGAAGAACCGCAGCTACGAGACACCCGCGCCGCATCTGAAACGCGGTTATGGAGTCAGCATCGTGTGTTTCGGCCTCGGCTACGGGGATGGGTTCCCCGATGTGTCGCGCGCGCGATGCAAGCTCACGCAGGATGGGATCGTGGAAGTGTATTCCAGCGGTGTGGACGTGGGTCAGGGCTTCATTAATATGATCGCGCAAATCGCCGCTGAGGAGATTGGCCTGCCGCTGGAGCGCGTCCGGCCGATCCTGGCTGATACCGAATTGACCCCGGAATCAGGCAGTACGTCGGCGACGCGGCAGACGTATTTCACGGGCTCAGCCGTGCAACTGGCGGCGTCGGAATTGAAGAAACAATTGCAGGACATCGCGTCCGCGCACTTGAAGGAGTTGGTGTACGAAATCAAGATCGATAACGGTGAAGCATTCAATGTGTTTCATCCCAGGAAACGCATGACGCTGAAACAACTCGCGCGCGAAGGCAAACGGCGCGGTTTTTCGCTGGAGGCGACGAGCGTCTACAAGCCGCAGACAATGCCCGAGAACACCACGACGGGCCAGAGCATGCGGGCGTTTGTGACCTACCTGTTCGGCAGCCACGTCTGCCAGGTGTTGGTGGACACCGAGACGGGCGAAGTGAAGATCGAGCGTTACATCGCCTGCCACGACGTGGGCAAGGCCATCAATCCCGACCAGGTCATCGGCCAGATCCAGGGCGGTGTCACGCAGGGCATCGGAATGGCGTTAATGGAAGAAGTGGTTACAAAAAACGGGAAGATCCTGAACCCCGGTTTTACTGACTACATTCTGCCAACGATTCGCGACGTGCCGGAGATCGAATGCATCGTGCTGGAGAATCCCGATCCGGGCGGACCATTCGGAGCGCGCGGCATCGGCGAGCCGCCGTTGATCGGCTCCGGACCGGCCATTCTATCGGCCATCCACGATGCGATCGGCGGACCCATCCGCGTTTTGCCCGCGACACCCGAGCGCGTGTGGCGAACGATATCTGAAAGCAAGTTGCTGCTTTAGTGGCCCGGCTGCTGTTCCTGCAAGAGCCTTTGACCGCGAGGCGAATCCATGGGAATCATGGAGGCATTGCCGCACTTTGGACAGGCATTATATTCCGTGCTTGCCTGCCAAAGCGTGTACACGACGCTGAACGCCAGGAACAGCTTGGCGAACAAAGAGCACAACCGAACGATCTCACCCGGAAAATGTTCGTGCAACACATGCTGCGTCCCACGCGTGACAACATACAGCCCCGCAAAGACCACGAACACAACCCACAGCATCACTTCGACAAGGTCCTTCCCCTTTTTCCTCCGCACAGGGACGCCGACGTGCGCGCAGTCGGTGCAGATATTTTCCACCAGTGCGGGCGCGGGAAGAAGCCCGACCAACCAGTCGCTGGGGACGTGTTTTCTCCTAAGACCGGTGGCGATTCTTTGGTCGACCCCCTCTCTTTGTGTTGTTGATAATCAGCCACGAGGATGGCAGGATATGGCCAAGGAGGCTGAATGACAAGGACTTCGGCGGGTCAGCGGTCACGCAATCAGTTTAAAGAGCCGAAGAACGCTTGACGGCGGTTATTTTGTGTGTTAAGAATGTTCAGTCTAAACTGAACGATGAAGAAAAGCTCCATCACTTCCTCGTGGGCGACGGCCAGGCCCAAGTTCATCGAAGCCGGCGGTCGTACGACGCAATCGTTTGGGCTGGGGCGAATCCTTGGCCAAATTTATGCGCTCCTCTACCTCAGTCCCGCTCCCCTCTGCCTTGACGATATTGTCCAGGAACTCGGAGTCAGCAAAGCCAGCGTCAGCACCACCATCCGCCAGCTCGAACGCTGGGCGGCGGTCAAACGGGTCTGGGTCAAGGGCGACCGAAAGGATTATTACGAGGTGGAGGAGGATTTTCGCACCATTCTGCGGCATGGCCTGCTGGAGACCATGGTCAAGAAGATCGATACTGCCGGTGTCCAACTCAACCAGGTTGAAGATTCTCTCAGAGAGATTCAGACCGAAGGAAATGGCCAGGAGACCGGTGACATGCAGGTCGTGATCCGGCGTTTGAAGCGGGCCAAGAATTTCCAGAGCAAAGTTCACACGCTCCTCAGCAATCCGCTCCTGGAGCGATTCCTGTAGCAAGATTTCAGTTTCTCCGCCAAACGCTTCCGGGCGCGGCGGGATGCAAACGGGCGGGCCCCGAACGGTTCGGGCAAACAACGAATATGACCCTTCGATCACTCGAAGGCCTAGATAACAGGCGTCGGCTTGAAACCCGAAGCACCTGAAGGGCGGCAGCATGGCACGAAACAAGAGCGAACAACCGAATACCGAGTCGACCATGCAATGGTACGCGGTGCATACCAAATCGCGGCAGGAATCCCTCGCGCAAACCAGTTTGCGGCGCGAGGGGGTCGAAACTTTTTATCCCCGGCTGCGGCGCAAAAAGACGATTCGCCGCAAGTACCGCTGGGTATCGGGGCCGCTGTTTCCCAGCTACATTTTTGTTTGCATCCCGCGGAACGAGCGCGTGCGTGTGCTGGAAGTTCCGGGCGTGCTGGCAGTTGTGGGCGGCACGGGTGGCGAACCGGCATCGTTGCCGG
>CAZAQZ010000225.1:0-5371 GCA_964487175.1 uncultured Verrucomicrobiota bacterium
GGTCGATCAATGGCTGCAACGCATCGCCCGAAGCATTGGATGGCAAATGACTCTGTGCCCCACACGGTCTCAAAAAGCTTCCGATAGGCAGAATTCGAGAGGCGGTAGGCAATACATGCTGAGTCAGGAAGCCCCATCTCGACTGGATTGGTCGGTGGCCCCTGGGCTTGCTCAGCCGCAGGACTCTGCAGGCGATAGCCACTTGCGCGCATATCCCAGAAGTTCCCCCCCACCATGTCACCTTGCAAAGCGTTGTAGTGAAGGACAGGTGCAAAGGTGGCGTACATGTAACTCTGCGGCTTTCTCTGGCTGAACCGCGTTCTCACTGAGCCCGGATACGAGACTGAACTCGAATTCAAGGATTCAATGGGTCCGGTAAAGCCGGTCTCCGGAGTATGGCAAAAGCTGCACGCCTCATTTTCATTCACTGAGAGGTGCCTGTCGAAAAGCAAGAGCTTACCTAGGGTTCGGATCTGTCCATTGCGATCAAGCGTGCGGCCGTTCATCTCTTGCAATGCATTGCCCTCAATGCGATCCACTTCGGCGCTGACTCGAGCAACTTCGAGGTCAATTCTAGGTCGCGGGCGATTCGAATAGCTATGAGATTCCTCATTGGCGAGAAGCAACGCTCTCTGTTGCGAAGTCCCACGCAGGATAGAAGCCACGAGAAGACACGACACACTGAGGATTGCGGCTAAAACCGGCGAAATGACCCTTTTGCGCATGGTTTGTAGTTTCCTTTCTGCTTGGTTTATCGACTTGACCCGAATGGAAGACGACTTCGTTGAGCGACCTCGAGTTGGCTAACTTTTCAATGAAGAGGCCGAGCAAAGGAGAAGCCGTCTCCGCTCCTCTTCCTACCTTGCCATCTGGACAAGTATGTTCGTTGGACATCGGCTTACAGCAAGCGATCGCACATTCGGCTGGTTGTTCATTGCCAAATCTGTGAGGACATAGCCGGGAGGCATTTCGAGGAAAAGGTCGCAACCGAGCTCTTCGAGCACCGACGTTGCATCGAACCAGCGCACCCCGTGTGCTATGTTGTCGGCGAGGTCGTCGAGGATTGCATCGGCGCTCCGCAGGACTCGGCCGCGCACATTGCTAACGTAGGGGAATCTTGGCCGGCTGCGCGCAATTCCCTTGACGCGCTCACGAAGCTGGTCAGCCACAGGCTGCAAAAGAGAGCAATGTGAGAGCGTTGCTACCTTCAGAAGTTCGGCCTTGGTGGCACCTGCCGATTGCGCGCAGGCGATGAGCCGATCAAGTCCGGCATAGGAACCGGCCACAATTATCTGTCGCGGTCCGTTAATACTCCCGACAAAAACTGGCATCTCGTCGGAGTGCATAGCAGCGACGAGCCTCTGTACAGTCTCTTCGTCCAGTCCGACCACAGCCGCGAGGCCATAGCCAGAGGTGTAGTGAGCTTCCATGGCTTCTCCACGAAGCCGGACGAGTTGCAGAGCATCCTGCAGGCTCAACACCTCCGCGGACACCGCGGCACTGTAGGCACCGATAGAGAGTCCTGCCACCGCCTCCGGTTGGACGCCTCGGCTGATAAGTGTGCGCGCAAACGCTACACCACATATTAGAAGCGCGAGCTGTGTCGTCGAGGTTGATCGAAGAGCGTCTTGAGTATCCAGCGAAAGCGGGTCTATCTGCAGAGCCTCATGGGCCTGAGTCAGCGTTTCGCAGACATTTGACTCGTCCGGCAACTCGTGCAGCATGTTGGGCTGCTGTGCGCCCTGGCCAGGGAATAGGAAGGCTGTTTTCATGCGTGGACCTCCCATCTCTGCAGCTCTCGCCAGGGATAGTCTCCAATAATCGCTGCCGAGGGATAGCGCAGGAGGATGTTTCGAGAGCCTTCGCGAACAAATTCGCAAAGCGAGAACCCGCAAAAGGGCGTCTCTACGCGGATGTCTACAACAGCAGGCAGCCCGTCAGCTTGACAAAGCAGGTATGCTGCGTCTGAGATGCTCAGCGGATTGTCAGCACGGATCACCAAGTCCAAATCGCTGGATTGCGTCACGGTGAGACATCCGGTAGCTAATTCGAATCCTACGCTGCCCGTGGGTCCCCAATTCAACGAATGGCCCTCCCATCGATCGCGAAGGAGCTTCAGAGCATCAAATGCCGGAGCTTCCGACAGTCGCGTGTGAGACGCTCCGCGATGCAAAAGATCTTCTGGTCGGTAAATCGTGAGGAACCCTTCTACGGAACAGAAAGCGGCCCAACGTTGCGCGCGTTCAGCTCCGCGAATCCCTACCGGCAGCATTCCTGTCGGTGATGTGCCGCGGCGTATAACAGCAAACGGAGCACGTGAAAGCATGTCTCCCGCCCAAGGCGGACGCTCCTCCACATCAGGTCTCAAGGCGGCAGGATCAATGCGGACAACGTCATGGACGCGTGGTCCGTGTTTTGCGCTTTGCGTGCTCACACGAGCCTTCCTAGAAGCAAAATGGTGATCGCCAGCGTAAAGACTGACGATGCATAGGTGACAACCAGACTCGAGCTTGCTGTTTGGGACGTCGCGGAAAAGCTTTTGCCAAAGATTAGCCCGAAGAACCCGCACGGGACCGCGCAGATAAGTACCACTTCCCTCACCGAATTGTTAGGCAGGTGGAAGAGCAGTGCGACCACGAGGGCCATTGAAGGCTGGAGAAGGTTCTTGATGCAAACGGAAGCAAGGACGCCAAGATCAAAGCGCAACGTCTGAGATGAGACGACGATACCCGTAAGAAACAACGAAGATGCGCCCGAGGCGCCGCCGAAAATATCAAGCGTGCGAACCAGTGGAGCTGGCAGGTGCCACCGCAAAAGCAGAATACCTACTCCCAGCAAGGGTGCCCACACTACAGGCTTTGTGCTGGCATGCCACCAAATTGAAATGAGATTCACGTTTGGCCGCCCCTCGCTATGTTCATGTTCCGTCTGCAGCATTGCCAGTGTCATCGGAGAGACAGTGACCGCACCAACTGCCAAGGCGATCGTGCCAGAAGCGGCGGCACGTGGGCCGTAAATCGCCGCGAGCAAGGGCAAGCCGAATGCCGCGATATTGGGAAAGGCGATGGTAAGGGCTAGTACCGCGGTGTTACTGATCGAGCTGCGCAGCGCGAATCGGCTCATGGTATACAAGAGAGCGAACGTCAATGTGTAGGTTATGGCCATAACGAGCGCAATCCATTTCAGTTGAGGGAGCATACTGGGTGGTGTGTCCACGATGCTTCTGAACAGAGAGCAAGGCAGAGCGAAGCTCATAGTGAATGTGACCAGCGGTCCGGCGTTAGCTGGATCGACAATTTTGCGCCGCCCAGCCAAATATCCTGCGATCAATCCAATAAAGATGGGCACCAAGGCATTCGTGAGTGGACCGACCATGCTATGCCTCGTTCCACGCCTGTTGCATACGCTTGCGAACCAGGAGCGTGGCCATGCGTAACTTTTGCGCCTCAACCGAAGACCAACGGATGCTGAGGTCCCACTTTCCTTCTCGTGCGTCCTGCGCAGCCGCGGCGAGCTCCCGTCCGACTGTCTCGATGTCCCGAGGCGAAGGCTGCTCAGGATTGTCGACGTGCAAGAGTGCGTGCAGGAGGCCGAGCCTGGCAAAGTCATGCACGGCGTAAGATATGGGGACTACAGAAAGAGCTAATCGTTCAAGTTGTTCAACAGAGCGCCGCGTGACGCGCGCAGCGGCCTCTTTGTGCATTGCATGGATGACGACGCCGTCGTCATCGAGTGCCAGGATGCGGTTCGCCTGATAGCCGTGCGTGAGAAATCCGCCGGAGATAGCGTGACCAACTACGAGCGAGATTACGGGATGGCCGGCCACGCGAGCGTCGGCATAGGCATTCGCCGCCGCGGCCGCGGCCAGAAAGATCGCCGCAGTCTCTTCACGCCGGCCATAAGCCTGGCTCTTCACATCGACGATGGCGACGATGGGACGCTTGCTGCCGTCCTTATCCTCGTCCATGGCCTCACGTACGCGAGCAGCGAGCGTGTACGCCTCTTCCAATCCAACTTCGCCCTGTCTTGCGCATGGGAAGCGCGCGTTTGGGTTTGGTACGATGCACAAGAAGCGCGCACTCTCATCGCCCAGCCTCCCATCCACCGTCAGGACGGAGTCAGGATCGCCCGGCATGGCTGTAGTCGCACCGGTAAGACTGGTGAACCAGGCTCTTCCGCGATTGCTAAGCTGGTGGCTCATGGCTCTCTCCCTCCTATACCTTTGGCCCACACCGTGCGCAGCGACACCGGGTCGATCTGTTGAGACGTATCGACTTTCACGATGAGTTCGCGATAGAGTGCCACCTGCTCGCTGCGATGCTCGGCGCGTGGCCCTTTGCTTACGCACTCGCGCACTGCACGCGACACCTGTGCGAGATCGTCATCCACCAAGAAGTCGGCCAGTCCCATGGCATAACGTCGCGTGCCGCCGTGAATCGCCCATACCAGCGCGCGATCTGAGGCATCGAATTCTTCCAAACCTGACTCCTGCTCGATGACCTCGGGTCCGTTCAGTCCCAACCGCGCCTCGGGGGTCATGACAACATAGCTGGATGCGGCCGCAGTCAGTGACATGCCTCCGAAGCAGCCAACGGTGCCGGCGATTACCGTGATCACCGGTGAATGGCGGCGCAACCTCAGTACGCTGGCGAAGATCTCCGCAACGACGGCCAATCCAAGATTCGCCTCTTGAAGCCGCACGCCGCCGGTCTCCAGAAGCAGAATTGCGGTCGTCTGTTTGCCTGACTCACTATCCTTTACTGCGAGGTCGAGCGCCGCGACCATTTTCGCTCCGGACACTTCTCCCATGCTCCCGCCCTGGAAAGCTCCTTCAAGTGCCACAACGACTGCGGGCGCGCCGTCGATCATCCCTTTCATCACTACGCAGCCGTCGTCGGACTGAGGCGTTACACCTTGCATCGCCAGCCACGGCGACTCAATACGTTCGAAAGGGCCCAGAAGCTCGCGGTCACTGCCTTCATCCAGCAGGGACTTTGCACGTGCGCGCGCATCGAGTTCAATGAAACTCCTGCGACGAACGAAGTCGACTCCCTGAAGACGGGTCATGTTTCGCTCACCTCTACAGCCTGCCGCAACCGCAGAAGCACGATTCCCGGTGTAGCGCCGGCGTCGTTTATATGAATGCGCGAGGCGCCATCGTAAGTTGAAAAGAAGCGCTCAAGAACGGCCGACCATTGGTCACGAAAGCCATCCACGCTGGTCAGCACCGTAATCAAAGCGTGATCCCCTTCGAGCGGTTCAAGCAGCACTTCGAGATCGTTCGAACCCACTACGCCTGCGCGCGCACGTTGTGAAATGGTTCGCTTGGCGGGAAACTCAAACTCGAGCTTCTCCATGTTGGCTCCTCTCC
>CAZAQZ010000226.1:0-5357 GCA_964487175.1 uncultured Verrucomicrobiota bacterium
TCGGGATGCGCGCCTTTGTCCGCCGCCAATCGTCGGATTCCAAAATGTCGCGCAGATACACGGTCGTCGTCGTGCTGTTGGGAACCTCAATCCCCACCGTGCCTTTGCCCGGCACCGGCGCGAGGATGCGGACACTCACGGCCTTCATCGCCAGCGCGATGTTGTTGGAAAGAGAACTGATCTTTTCGACTTTCTGGCCAGGTGCCGGATACACTTCATAACGCGTGATCGTCGGTCCCTTGGTCACGTCGCCCAACTCGACATTGATTCCAAAATCTTCCAGCGTCGCCTTCAACATCTCAGCGTTTGCCCTCAAATCTTCAATGACGTTGCGCTGCGCCAATGCAGGAGGCTTCTCCAAAAGGTCGCGCGTCGGCAGGACATATTCCTCACCTTCAGGCGCTCCCGTGCTGCCTAATACAGGTGTCGGGACAGGCGCCAGTTTCTCCGGCTTCGGTTTCGCGGCAACAGGTGCCGGCTTGATCTCGTCGGCAGCCTTGTCCGCATCGGCAACTGGCGTTTCCTTCTTCGATGAAAGTTTTCCGGCGACTGCCGCAATCTTCTCGGCCATCGACGGCTTGGCCGGCTCCTCCTTGGTCTGCGGTGGAATAATGGTGCGGTCTTCGATCTTCGGCTCGGGACGCCGCTCGCGTTCGGTGGAAGGTGCATCAGCGTCATCGCGGCTGGTGCCGAGCTTTTTCGTTTCGCGTTCCTTGCGCGTTACTTCGCGGTCGATCTGGAATTCCTTGTAGCGCAGGTCGCGCTCCTGATCGCGCAGTTCGCCGCGGACGTCAGCCTTTGGTTTGCCACGCAACTTATGCCAGGTGTCCTGCATCGACCCGACCGTCAGCGCCACCCAGTAACTCGGCCGCAGGTTGATGAGCAAAATGAGGCTGATGATGTACGCGGCAAAAAAGATAATCAACGTTCCCACGTTGCCGAGAAGGCGCTGGAAGAAACCGCCCACGATCAAACCGAGGAACCCGCCCGCGCTGGCGGGTAAATTGAGCGCATCCTGTGCGCTCTTCAGCCCGGCAATATGCAACAGGCAGCAGGACGAGACCAATAACAGCGCGCCCGCCCCGACTTTGCTGCGCCACGGGACATCCTTGCCCATGAGCAGCATGCCGCCAATCGTTCCCGTGACCAGCATCAGCACGTACGCACCCAATCCAAAGGTGCGAAACGTGCCAAACGCAATCCATGCACCGACCGGGCCGATGAAATTCTTGAGTGGATGATTCCCCGAAGCCGCGACGTCGCCGACATCGAACTTGTCGTACGAAATCAGGCTCAACAATAACAGCAGCGCCAGGCCAAACAACGCCACGGCCCAAATCTCGCGCGCCCGCGCGTGTTCAGACGGTTTCCCCATAAAAAGTTGTTGCAATTCCTCCTTGCAGCGGGACAGTGTAAGTCAAAGCGCAACCAACTGCAAGGCACAAAGATGCTTTATCCATACCGCTTTACCCCCATCCTCGTCGAACGCGTCTGGGGCGGCCAGCGCCTCGCCCACTACGGAAAACCGGTGCCACCTGACAAGCGCATCGGCGAGTCCTGGGAAATCGCCGATCGCGACGGGGCGCGCACGCTCGTCGCCAATGGCCCTTACAAGAACAAAACCATCCGCCAGCTCATCGAAATCCTCGGTCCGCAACTCGTCGGCACCAATTCACCCAATCCACGCTATTTTCCCCTGCTGATCAAACTGCTCGATTGCCGCGAAAGACTCTCCCTGCAGGTCCATCCGCCCGCCGCCGTCGCCGCTGAGCTCGGGGGCGAACCCAAAACCGAAATGTGGTATACGCTGGAGGCCGATCCCGACGCGCATCTGATTGCCGGGCTGCGCCGCGGCGTGACACGCGAGGATTTCACACGCGCCCTCGAATGGTTGCAAGGCCCGCGCACGACGCCCAAACCCAAATCAATCGAAGACTGCATTTACCGTTTCCCCGTCGCCAAGGGGGACGTGTTCTTTGTGCCCTCGGGCCGGCTCCACGCCATCGACGCGGGTGTGGTGCTCGTGGAGATCCAGCAGAACTCCGATACGACCTATCGCGTGTACGATTGGGATCGCGTCGGCCTCGACGGCAAACCACGCCAGCTTCACGTGAAGGAATCGCTGGCCAGCATCGATTTCCAGGATTTCGAACCGAAGAAAGTCGTGCCGCAGGTGGAAAACAGAAACGGCGACAGTCTCTCGCGGCTCGTCGAGTGCGACGAATTCCATGTCCACAAAATCGAGCTGAACAATGCGTGGAGCAACCGCTGCGATGGTTCCACCTTCCACATCATCGTCTGCGTCAAAGGCGAACTCGGCATCCTGACCGAAGACGGCAAGGCGGAACATCTCTCCGTCGGCGAATTCGCGCTGCTCCCCGCCGCCCTCGGCCATTACACTCTCGCGCCACAGGCCGAAATGACCCAAGCCCTGAAAGTGTTCGTCCCCAAACCTTCCTAAGCAGACAAGGCAGATTTGAGAAGGCCCAGCACGTGGTCTCTGTACCAGCGAGTCTCGGCTTTGGTTTCAGTTACGGGGATTTCCTTCTGCAATGTCTTCAGGCAACCTAATGCCACCCGGATGGAGAATTCCCTTTTGGAAAACTTCCCTGTCTCCAGAAACAGATCCACCACATCGGTCCTCGATAGCGGGAGCAAATCATAAATCGGGTACTTCGCGATTCCCATCAACGGGTCATGAAATGCCGCACACTCAAAATCCAGGAATCCGGTCAGCTCTCCCTCCTTCGTGAGAAAGTTCCCAGGCTGGTAGTCCCCATTGCTCAGCACCAACGGAGTTGTTACTCCAGTCAGAAGATGCTCCAATTGTTTGATGGCCGATTGAAAAAATTCCTCCTTCGTCCACCCGGTATCCCCCGCCTTCACAGTCTCCAATTCCGAACGTAATGTATGTCTCGGCAGTCGCTGCGAAACTTCGTGGTCAGCGATGAACCGGCCCGCCTCGATCAATCTGAACACAGCCTCGACCAGCAGAGTCTTCGCCTGTTGTAGGCCAACGTCCGACCTCACGGCCAGAGCCTGCAGGCTCTCACCCTCCAGAAGCGAGTAGATCGCACCGAGTTCCCCATTCTCATACCGAAACGGGCCGGCCAGAACCTCAGGAACGGGCAATCCACATTCCTTCAACGCCCGGAACATCTCCACTTCGGTCTCCACGCTTCCATGGCGCGCCCTGCGCAGCACCACGACGGCGGGCGCGTTCTTCGTCGTGGTCACCTCGACCCGGATGGGGCACGGCAGATCGTAGTTATCGAAATAGATCACCCGCGCGATCTTCTGGAACGAAGGATCGATCCCGAGAATCGTCTCCCGCTCCGATTCCGTAAGAGACGCTCTCCGTTGCTCCTCATCCCGAAACTGAGCCTTCATTAAAGACCCAGCATGCCACAGCTATGGATTGAATACCAACCCCCTGCGCTGCTGTCGGAACCGGGCTCGGGCAACTTTAACCGCCTATTTCTTCACTGGCTGGAAGAGGGCGATGGACGCTCCCTGCGGATCATGCAGCACCGCGATTCTTCCCACGGTCGGCACATCGAACGGCGGCACAATGACCTTGCCGCCGAGTTTCACGGCCTTGTCCGCGCTCGAATCGACGTTTTCGACGGCGACGTACGAGAGCCATTGCGTCGGCGCTTGCGGATGCTTCTTCAGCATCATGCCCGCCATCTTGGCGCCTTCCTTTTTGAACATCGTGTATTCCATCCCTGGGAACTCCTCTGCCTGCCAGCCAAACAACTCCGCGTAAAACTTCGTCGCACCGGCCACGTCGGTGGTGAGCAGTTCATTCCAGCAGAATTCGCCCGCCGAGAGGCAACTCCCCTCGCCGCCCAGCAATGCCTGCAGCTTGTCGAGGCTGCCGTTCCAACCGTACTGGTGCTGGTCGCGCGCCTCGGTGTCCGGGAACCGCTCGTGTGTGAGCTGGATTTCGGTGTCGCCGCTGCGGTCGAGGAATTCCACCGTCACCAACGTCCCCTCGCCACCCAGCCCGGGGCTGCACAAGCCGGCCCAGGTGTACACCAGCTTCGCGGGCGCCTTGATTTCCTTGTACACTCCGGTCACATCGAGTTCCCCGCGCTCCTCCGTCTTGACCTTGAACCGGTATTGACCGCCCACCCGCAGGTCGACTTTTGCCGAAAGCACCTGGCACGTGTCCGGGCCCAACCATTTCATGATATCCGCCGGGGTCGTCCAGGCGGCGAACACCCGTTCGCGGGGCGCTTTGATCAACCGCGTGACCCGCAACATCGCATCGGCTCGTGCAGTTTTAGTCGTCATGATTGTCTCCTCGATTTTCTTTTTCCAGGTTTGCGTTTTTGTTCACGTTCGAGGTAATCGGCCAGTTTATCCAGCGACCCCTCCCAAAATCTCCGGTACTGCTCCATCCATCGCAACGCGTCCTTGATCGGCGCGGGTTCCAGTTCCAAATGATGCTCCCGGCCCCTCCGGGTACGACGGACCAACCCCGCCTCCTCCAGCACCCGCAAATGCTTCGAGATCGCCGGCAGCGACATCGCAAACGGCTCCGCCAGGTCCGTCACCCGCGCCTCGCCGTGGGACAACCGCTCCAGGATCCGCCGCCGGGTCGGATCGGCCAGCATCCCAAACGTCGCATCCAAGGCCATGGTGTTATTGTTAACCATATGGTTAACAATAGAGGAGGCGCGTTTCCAGTGCAAGAAAAAAACGATAATTCTCGTCTGGCCGGACGGGCGCTGGGAACAGCAATTTGAGTGCAAAATTCATGGAACCCGGCACGGTTCGTGGTTTGTTTATCCGAATGCGCATGCGCAATTGCATCATTCTTGGCTCGGGTCGCAGTGGGACAAGCATGGTGGCCGGGGCCCTGTCACAGGCCGGCTACTTCATGGGCGAAGAGATTTGGCCGGCCAACGAGGGCAATCCCAAAGGTCAGTTCGAAGACCGCGAAGTCAACCAGATCAACGACGAGCTGATTGCGTCCGTATCATCCAAGTCACCGTCACACGCACTGCGCAGGATTCTTCTCGCGGATGCCCCGGTACTCGGTAACTTGCAGCACTGGGTCGCGGTATTGCGCCCTGGCGTGTCGATTCGATGCCCGCCCGCGATGAACGAGCGGATAGCGGCGGTGACCGCGCATCAGCCCTTCTGTCTCAAGGACCCGCGGTTCTCGTACACTCTGCCCGCGTGGCGTCCCTACATCGGGGACGCGTTGCTGCTGTGCGTTTTCCGCGACCCAAGTATTACCGCGTCAAGCATCGTCCGCGAGTGCAAAAGTGCCGAATACATGAAGAATCTGGCGGTCGATGGCCGCTGGGGGCTGGCACGCATCGCCGAGGCTATCCGCGCCGCTG
>CAZAQZ010000227.1:0-5352 GCA_964487175.1 uncultured Verrucomicrobiota bacterium
CCGGATTTGCTGCGAAGACACCTGTAGCAAGGAACACAAGACTGGTGGCGATGGTGAAGGCGTGAATGCGCTTCATGGCGTTTTCTCCTTAACAATAATTACCCGTTTCTGTACCGGAACCTTTATGTTAACGATAACAAACAACAGCCTGCGATGTCAATCCAAATCGTGTGATTCCTAATTCAAGCGGGTTGTCTGCGGTGTCCCCAACTGATAGGGACCGGGCTCTCCACGCCGAAGTTGCTCGCTGGGAGGGGCCGCCGAAGCGCGCGTCACCACTTGAGCGGGCAGTACGTTGTGTAGAATGGCCGGGGCGTCGCTCTTGTCCAGCATGTCGAATAGATAGCGCGCCGCCACCCTTCCCAAGTCCATCATCGGCTGTGCCACGGTGGTCAGCGCCGGCACAAAACTCGCCGACCCCTCGGCGTCGTCGAACCCCGCCACGGAAAGATCTTCGGGAACGCGCAGTCCCAGGATGCGAGCCGCGTCAATTGCACCGTAGGCCATGTTATCATTCGACGCGAAAATCGCGGTCGGCCGGTCACTCTTGCCCAGGAGATTCAGGCAAAGCTGGAAAGCCTTGCGTGTTTCATAATCGCCCTGCACAACCCACTTATCCACAATGGGGACGCGCTGTTTGGCCATCGTTTTTCGAAAACCCAGTTCACGCTGCGCGGCGTCGCGCAAATCGCTTCGGCCCTTGATAAACGCGATCTTCCTGTGCCCCAAATGGATGAGGTGGTCGGTCATCGCGGAGGCGCCACCGTAGTTATCCACGTCCACATAACTGACGGGTTGGCGGCCGAACGAACTGCCCACGACAATCAGCGGCATCTTAAGGTCAACAAAGGTTTTCGGAAACTTCTCGTTCAGACCGGGTGCCACGACAATCAATCCGCCCACGCGCCGTTCATGGCACAGGGTGGCGCACCTTTGGAAATCTTCAAACCCTTCGGAATGGCTGTCAAACAAAGCGATATGGTAATCCGTCCCCGCGATGACCTGTTGGATGCCCTGGAGAATCTGCCCGAAGTAATACCCTCCCACCAGTCCCTGAAACGGCACAACCACACCCAACTGGAGCGTGTGTTTCGCCCTCAACTGCCGGGCGATAAAATCTACGTGGTAGTTCAGGCGCTTGGTGGCCGCCAGGACTCGTTTCCGCGACTCCTCTGAAACAAGGCTGCTGTTGCGTAGCACCCGGGACACCGTCATCTTCGACAGGCCGGTCGCCCGCGCGATATCATCCATCGTCGCCTTGTTGGGATTTTGGTCTCGCATATAGTATGCTGACTAACACGTGCCCGATGCAACGTCAAGGTTTCGCCAGGACACCCGGGCCGCTCCTGACGCGATACCAAGCCACATTCGCTTCAACTGCGCTTGCCGGATTTCCGGGCGCGACGGCGCGCGAAGTACAGCGTGGCCCCGCCGCTCAACCACAGCAAAACGACGCTCGGCTCAGGAATTGCCGACAGTTCAGAAGCGCCCAGCACCAGTTGATGGATCTCGGCATTGCCCAGTAACGTGACGTTCGCCGATGTCCAGCTATTGGAGTTTACGAAGTACAGGGCCGTGTTGTTGCTGATGATCAGTTCGGATCCGCCAAACAACCACAGATCGTTGACGAACAATGCATTCGTGTCTGCACCGCCCCCGATGTCGGCTGCGGCACTGAGTTCAAGAACGCTGTTCGTACCGGCATTGCCGAGCTCCAGCCTGTCCAAGGCGAAGTTGTTTTGGAAACCCGTCACGGAGGCAAAGGAAGAAACCTGCTGGGTTGCCGTGGCCGACGCTGGCGTCCCCACAAAGCCACCAGTCAATCGCAAGCCCGCCGTGAAGAATTGCTGCGTATAGCTGCTGGCCGAGACTGTGTTCGTTCCATCGAAGATGAACTTCGTGCCGGCGGCGCCACTGCCGCCTGCCGTGGTGTTGAACGTGTTGTACGAAGTGTTCTGGGCGCTCTGGTTGACGAAATTGCTGGTGAACATGTAGATGTCGCCCGCTGAAGCGCTGATGTAACCGCTGGAAGTCACGGTGTACGTGTTGTTGAATATGTTCGTGCTGGGATCGGTGATCCACGCGCCGGAGTTGATCACGGCGCCGTTGAAGGTGCCGACACTATGGACCATGGTGAGCGTGCCGCCATTGGCGTTGTTGAGCGCGCCGTTGATGACCACGCTGGCCGTGCTGGCCGTGACCACGCCACCGGCCAGATTGTTGAGATTGGCGGCCCCGACGGTGAACAGTCCGCTGCCGTCGGCGACGATTTTGCCGGCGTTATTGACCGTGTTCCAACTGCTGTCAATGTTACCGCTGCCCGTGATCAATCCGCCGGCCGCATTGCTAAAGGTCATACTGGTCGACGATCCGCCAATGCTGACGGCGCTCAACGTTCCGCCTTGCATTGCAATCTGGCCGGAATTGTTCGGAACGGAATCGCCGGTGTGGTTGTTCCACTCGTTCTGGCTGCGCACGATTGTCAACGAACCATTGTTGGCGATGGTGACGACGCCATCAGAAGCGTTCTGGAAGCCGCCATTATTGAAGGCGTCGTTGGGGTTCACGAACAATGTGCCGTTGGTGGCGACAAGGGAGCCGTGGTTGATGAACGCGTAATTAACGTTGCCGCCGCCATTGCCGAAACCCGTTTGCACGGTGCCATTGCCAGTGATCACCCCAGCAGCGCTATTGGTAAATTCTCCGGACAGTGTGTGGACGGTATCGTTGGGTGTATATACCGCACCTCCCAGCATCAGGAATGTGCCCTGATTGTCCTGAAAAGCCCCGCTGGCAAGCGACGAAGACAGCGTGAGGTTGGCGCCAGAATTGATTTTAACGGTGCCCTGAATGCTGCTGCCAGGGATATACGCCGCTCCCAGATCCACACTCTGGCTCGCGGCGACTTCCAGCGTGCCGCCGGAATCCACGTACCAGGCGCCGCCAAAGCCAGAAGCGACGTTTCCGTCGATGGCCATCGTCGCTCCGCTCTTAGCGCGGAAGGTTCCGAAATCGGCAGCGTTCGGAGTAAACGTTCCCTGGTTGCCGTTGACGTCCATCCCGAAAATGTGCAACGTGCCATTGCTGGCGATGATCTGCGAGTTCGCCGTCTGTTTCCACGAGGCCAGCAGGTAACCGGAACCGACAATCGTGCCGTCGTTGTAACCGAAACTGTTGGCGGCGTTGCTGGCGACTCCAACAATGTCGTCGGAAAACGCAAACGTGCCGTTGTTGAGAATGATCGAGCCGCCCAGGTTGTCCGGCGTATCATAGTACCAGTTGCCGAACTGGTTCCACCGGTTCAACAGGAACGTGGCGCCGGAGTTGACGATGACCTGACCGCCCGCATCCAACCGGAGGCCGTGGTAGGTGTCTTCACTGCCGGTGTTCACTTGAAACACGCCGGAGTTGGCAATGAGCTGGCCGCCGTTTTGCACATCCACTCCGTTCGCGGTCCCGTTATATATGCCGTCGAATGTGGCGCTGTCCCCCACGAGTGTCCCGGCAATGGCGAGCACGCCACCTCCGCTATAGCCAGCGTAGCTCAGGGACGAACCATTGATGTGGACTGTCCCGCCGGCTTGAATGTTCAGCTGCTGCCAGTCGACCAAATAGCCGCCGGCGGCAACCTCGATCACTCCGTTCGTGCCCACAGTCAGATAATCGGCCGAGAAACTGCCGCCGTTGTTGACGAGGAACATGTTCTTGCCAGAGCTGCTGGGATTATTGATATTGAATCCGCCGCCAACGCCCACTGACCAACCGCCATTGAGATCGACGATGTTGGTCGTGCCCGCCGCTGGGGTGTTGGTGATGAAGCCGTAGTCACCAGGATTACCACCGTAGGGCGCGTGACCCAGCGTCCAATTGCCGCTGTTCCAGTCGTTGCTGCCCGAATTAACCGTGTACCCGTCATCGGTCGCCAGGACAGGCGTGAGAAAACCGACGACAAGAACGCAACTCAAGATTGGAAAAAGATTTTTTCTCATAACACTCGCTTCTCCCGATTCAGAATGCTGGTGTTATCGATAACATAACTCCGGCTGGTTGTCAACCTTTTGTCATCGCAGGTCTCGGTCTTTTTTATCTAACGAGGGGGACGCGGGTCGCAATTGATCTACATGGTTTCCCTCGCTGAGATTACATAATCCCCCGATTATTGACGTAATCCGAAGAAGATTTGTCCATCATGTAGCTTGCGAACGGGTTGTAAGCGCAACGATTTACGCCTGTGTCGCTGCTTAGTCACTTGGAGGTGAATCCACCTTGCGGACCGGAGCACCAGATGGCAAGAGGGTGCATTAAGGTCCCCACCGGCATCGGCTCCAACAGGTTCTGCCACGTGCAGATCTCGTTGTCTTGACCCGCGCGCGACAATGTCGATCCTTGGAGCGGCCGCGGCTGTGTAAAGACGCAAGTCTTGTCATGGGACAAGCGTCCCATGAGCTTCATTCGTTGCGACACCAATCGCAGGCCGAACTCAAGGACACAGCGGAGTCTGTTGGACGCGGTAGAACCGCCCTGGCTTGTTGGTAGCCGCACCACTATCAGTTTGCGTGAAGGTTGCCCCCGTGCCGAACTGCTGGCTTCCGATACTGGTCCAAGTCGTGTTGGACTTCAACAGGGCGGACGTCGTTTGCACCTGGTAGACCAAGTTCGTGTTGGCTTCCGTCAGATAACTGACGTTGATGTCATTCCCGGACTTCGCGACCTTTGTGACGCGCATTTCGGGACCGACCAGGAAATAATGTTGTCCGGGATAGCTACCGAGCACGACGTAGGGGGTGTTCATAGTGCGGCCCGGGCCCATCATGCACGAATTGGTCGCGAAGGCCCCAAGGATCTGGCTGGACATTTGTAGACCAACGCCATTGTTGCCGATGAACGCGCAGATGGCAATCGTACCCGTCGGGCTGCCCAAGGCGGCCAGTGGGATGCCAAATTCAATGCCGGTGTTGACCTGCACTGCGGCCACCGATTGCGCCACCAGCTGCGTATTCGTGGAGCATCCGTCGTGGTTGGTACCGGCGCTGACGCCATTCGTATTGCTATTGTTAATAGTAGCCTGGATGAAGTACGGATTCGTGCCGCCGATGAGGGTGCCGTTCCCTCCGCCGCTCGTGCCCAGGTAATAGCCATTGGTGGCGACGCCAAGGGCGTTGGTGCCACCGGGCCACAATTGCGCGTAATTGAAAAAGGCCTGGGTCGTATTGCAACTCACGTCCATCCAATAATTGGGCGCAAATCCGGGATCAAATGTGAGGCCAGCGCCAGGGGTAGGGCTGTTCGTGGGCCCCAGCCAATTCAAGACGGACTGACCCGAGAAGGTATCAACATTGTTGGGATTCACAT
>CAZAQZ010000228.1:0-2018 GCA_964487175.1 uncultured Verrucomicrobiota bacterium
GGGTGGGCGTTGATCTCGATGATCTTGTTGTGTTTGGCGGCGGCTTCGATGACGGCAGGCATGTTGACGGCATAACCTTCGCGCTCCAGCAAAATACGGCCGGTCGGATGGGCGAGCATGGTCACTTTGGGATGCGCCAGCGCCTTGCAGATGCGTTTGGTCATCTTTTCGGCGTCCATCGTGAAGCCCTGATGCACGGCGGCGACGACGTAGTCGAACAACTCCAGCGTCTTCTCATCGAAATCAAGCGAGCCATCGGAAAGAATGTCGCATTCCGTGCCGAAGAAGATGCGGAAACCTTGCTTGGTGAATTTTTCGTTAAGCTTCTTGATTTCCTCGCCCTGCTGGCGGACGCGTTTCTCGTCGAGGCCGTTGGCTTGACGCTCGGACTTGCTGTGATCGGCCATGCCGAGGTATTCGAGGCCCAATTCCATGGCCGCCTCGGCCATTGCCTCGACAGTCTCGATGCCGTCGCTCCAGTTCGAATGACAATGGAACGTGCCGCGCAGGTTTTCCAATTCAATCAATTTGGGCAGTTGGTGAGTTTCGGCGGCTTCGATCTCGCCCATGTCCTCGCGCAATTCGGGTGGGACGTAATCGAGCTTGAGCGCCTCGTATAATTCCTCCTCGGTCTTGCACTTAATGGAACTGCCCAATTCCTTGGCGCTCTTCTCCTTTTCCTTGGCGGGCGAGAACCCGTATTCGTTGAGGGAGAGCCCCTTCAATTTCAAGGCGCGGGCGCGCAGGGCGATGTTGTGTTCCTTGCTGCCGGTGAAATAGTTCAGCGCGAAGGCATATTGATCGTCGGTGACAACACGCAGGTCGGCCTGGATACCGCCCTTGAGGACGACGCTGGCCTTGGTTTCGCCCTTGGCCGTGACGCTCAGGATGCCGGGCATGGACGCAAAATCTTCAATGATGGCCGCCGCGTCCTTGGGGTTGGCGCTGACCAAAAAATCGATATCGCCGATGGTTTCGCGGCGGCGCAACAGGCTGCCCGCGATGCTGCAACGCAGGACGCCGTCATGCGAGCGCAACGCCTCGAGGATCGGCTGCGCGGCGGCATACGCCTTGTTGTAGAGGTGGCGGCCACTGAATTGCCGCACCAGGGTGATGCCTTCGAGGAGTTTTTGCTGGGATTTCTCACCAAAACCGTCGAGAGCGGCGATCTTGCCTGCCTTGGCAGCCGCCTCGAGTTTCTCGATGGAATCGATTTTCAGCTTGTCGTAGAGGATCTTCGCGCGTTTCGGGCCGAAACCGGGAATCTTCAGCATGTCCAGCAGGCCCTGCGGCATCGAGGCCTTGAGTTCGTCATAAAACTTCAGGTGATTGGTCGTCACCATCTCGGCGATCTTGGCCGCGAGGTCCTTGCCGATGCCTTTGACGTCGGTGAGCCGCTCTTCCTTGACGAGCGTGTTGAGGTCCTCCTGCAACCCATCGATCATCCGCGCGGCATTGTAGTAGGCGCGCACGCGGAACGGGTTTTCCCCCTTGAGATCCAGCAACGCGCCGATCTCTTCGAACACCTCGGCGATCTCTTTCTTATTCATGCCGTCACCTCTCCGGCGAAAAACCTAGCATGATCTGTCTGCATGGGGAAGGGCGCACCGGTGGTGCTGCATCCGGACGCATGAACAGGGCGGCCGTGAGCCGGCGAGTTATTCACAATTCGCTTCCCATAAAGAATTTTTTAACCTTCACTAGCTTACACTAGGTTACATTAACCTCCCGATTGGCAGGAACCAGGCGGCTGATCCGCTGGCATGCGGCAGATTTTGCCGGATGCCTCCCTGCGGCCCCGACGATCATCTTTGCCGGCGTAAAAGTCGCCGCATCCATCACGAGCCTGCGCGATGTCCTGTTGTCATCTTGCCTACAGTCACACATACTGGCCCTAGGCTAGCATAACCGGATAAACTAGGATAGTAAAATCTGTTAGTATGGTTACTTTGGCAGGAAGTCGTCAAGGGCAGCTGAAGCCTTTGCTGGCGCAGAATCACGAACCGCAGGAACCGAGC
>CAZAQZ010000228.1:2118-5334 GCA_964487175.1 uncultured Verrucomicrobiota bacterium
TTTCTCGGGTTGTCGGTGTTCCTGCTTCTCAGCTTGCTCGTGAAGTTGCGAGTATGACCCGAAGGGGATGAAGTCCCGCGTATTGACACAGAACCAATTCCGAGACGTTGATTCTCAACAGCTCGACGGCGCCCTGATTCAGAGTTCCTAACAAGACGCCGTTCAGGAGAGACGCGCTCCGTCGCGTCCGCTGTAGATCCGGCCACGACGGAGCGTGGCCCTCCAAGTTGAAACCGGAATCGTCAGATACTCCTACCGGGCTGCCTTCTGCACCTGCAGCGATGAAGTGACTTCACGCACGCCGTCGGTATCCAAGGCCAGCATGATGGCGCGGCCGATCAGGGCGTGATTGGCGACTGTGCCGGACAACGTCACGCGGCCCGCTGTTGTGCTGACGGAGATTTTCCAGGGGGAGAGATCGCGGTCGAGGGCAAATTTTGTTTTCACCTGGCCGGTGACACGCGCGTCCGAGGCGGCATCGGCCATCGCGGCGCCGAAATCGCTGACCTGATGACGCACCACTTTGCCGGTGCGGGTCAATTCCTTCTGGATGTCGTCGCCGGTCAAATGCCACGCCTGTAATTTTGTTTCAATCACATCCCCGGCGTGTTGCAGGGCCGAAGCGGTCGAGTCCTGCGCGGAGCGCACATGATTGTTTTTTCGGCCGATGACGAAATACCAGCCGGTGAATGCCGTCAGGACCGCCCCCAGAATCAGGCCGACAAAGAAGTTCTTCATGGCCATGCATATTATGGCAGCAATGAAACCGATGCAAGCCGCAGCAATAGAAGTATTTCTGACAATTATCGATAATCGATAAAATAGTGCTTGCATGTTTATCAATAAAAGTATATTGTTTATCGATAACGAAAGGAACATACAATGACACCTCCGAAAAGCCATGAAGGAACAATGAAGCTAACCAGATTCATCCGCCGTGTTTTTGCAGTATTGGAGGTGCTAACGGTGACCATGATGGTCATTTGGTGTGTCGCCATTTTTGCCCTTCCAAGACTTTCCGCCGATACCAAGGTTGATTTGGGCCGGATCGGACTTAAACCGGAAACCGGCAAGTTCGAATTGCAATATGGCAATCCCAACAGAGAGACGCTGACGCTCAAAAATCTCCAAGGCGACCTGGCGCTGAAGAATCCGAGCAGAGACGATCATCTTTACAAGATGATCAAAGCCTGCGAGCTTCCGGTCATTTTGCTCAATGCAGCCTTCCTTTTCGTGTTGTGTGAATTGTTGCGCCGGCAGTTCCGCAACGTGGAGCGCGGTGAAACTTTCTCGGAACCGAACATCCGGTTGGTTCGCAAGATTGGCGTGACGATCCTCGCCTTCGCCCTGCTTTCCGGGGTGGCGCAATGCTGGTACAATTATGAAATCACGACCTACCTCCAACCGTACGTCACGGTTCAGGGAATTCACATGGTGCTTGTCGCTCCCACAGGACCTTCCGCCATCACATTTAGTTTCGGCCATTTCGATTTTCATATAGGCTTGGGCAGACTGTTATTTGGCCTGCTGGTCCTGTCGTTGGGAGAAGTATTCCGGCAGGGGCTCGCGCTCAAGGAAGAAACCGCACTCACCATTTAACCCCTCCACGATTATGCCAATCAGATTAAATCTGGATCGAATGATGTTGGAAAGGCGGATCACCCTGACCGAGCTGTCGGCCCGGGTCGACATCACGTTAGCGAACCTTTCCATCCTCAAGACCAACAAGGCGCGCGCCGTGCGGTTCAGCACCCTCGAAGCGCTGTGCCGTGAACTCAAATGCCAGCCCGGCGATTTGTTGGAATTTGTCGAAGGAACCGGGCCGGAGGACGGCGCCACGAACCAGGACGAAAGCATTTGACGAATTGTTCCCAGGAACCAAGAATCCTTCACAACCATGCCACGCTACATCAGCCAGCACACGATTGCCTGCATCACGCGCCAGTATCTGGAGGCGTTGATCAAGGACTTGAAACGCGACGAGACAGTGAAGTGCATCCGGTTCGTTTCGGATTCGCTGGAGGGGAAGTTGCTCTGCGAAATCGAAGCGCCCGACAAGGAAACAGCGTTGGCCTTCCTGACCGTCCACAACATGCATCCGCAATGGATCATGCGCGTGGAGAATGAGTGGTAATGGCTGACACAAACATGCAGATATGGTTGTTCATAACCGTCTCTTTGTTCCTGCTGGGCTTGTGGGTATACAATGATTCTTCAGTGTCTCAGAGGGCGCTTCAATTACTCTTGGATGGCGCCAGGACGCTGAATCGTCAGCCATGGATCCTGGTTGTGTTCTTCGTGGGTTGTTTTGTGACGGTTGTTATCGGTGAAGTGAATCGGGATGTAAGCGAATGGTTGTACTATGCGCGCCGATTTCCCGGCTTGCGTCCGCCAGAATTGGGAGAGGGATTCGCAATGGCCCCGCTCCTCGCCGCCGCACGCCGGGACGCGATTCACAGACTCGCCGAGATCGTTATTGCTTCGCCTGTTTCATCCTCGAATAGTTGGCTGATTGTCATTGTTTGGATTTGCTTCCGGCGAGAGATCAATCGTTGTGTGCTCGCTGGTGAACCGAATCAGACCCAGGTCCAGCGAATTGGTTCGTGGCTGATTTGGCCAGGTGCTTTTGCCGCAGTTTCGATGGCCGGAATGTCGGTCGCAATTGTCGCATGGAGTGGGACAACACAAATTCCTCTGGCGGGGGTTGTCCTGGGCATGATTATTGTGGGTGTTCTGGCCTCCTGTTTTATCACCGGCAGCACCGCGTTCCTCCAATGTGGATTGGTGCGGGCGATACTAAAGGAAAATGAAAACGATGGGACTGGGCCACGGAGGCTTCTGAATGTCACTGCGCAGCCCTTCTTCCGGCTGTTTGGGTTTTACGTGGGAGTCACACTGGTGTTTGGTGGTCTCGTATTGCTTTGCAAGCGTTTCCAAGAAATCCATGCGCTTCGGCAGGGGCAGGAGGCGGTATTGATGTACGTGATCCCAACTTTGGAAATCGCGCTTTCACCCATTCCGTTCCTCATCGTGCTTCAGGATATCAGCCTCGAGAAGGCCTGCCATGAGAACTGGAAGCTGTGGGGAGAATGTTGGCGGCTGTTCGCCGGGCTTCTGTTGCCGGTACTTCTGTTTGGATTTGTTTTGGTCCTGGTTGAGAAAATTACGAACTGGGGAACGCGAAACCAGGTCGTTGTGCGTGTGCTTCTGAGAGTC
>CAZAQZ010000229.1:0-5330 GCA_964487175.1 uncultured Verrucomicrobiota bacterium
CTCTGTCGATCTATTGCGGCGCTCCCGTCACATTCACCGACACCGCCCAATTGGCCATTATCCCATCCACCAACCGCTACTACCGGATTCGTCAAGCGCCATAGCCGGTCGGGGGAATGGAGTTAGTGCGCCATTTCTTCCATGTAGCCGCGGGCTTCAGCCTGCGCGTGTCTTGATCCGTTGATTACCCCATTGTAGGCCGCGCGGCCCGCGCGCCGTCTGGTGCCCCGGCCCTGTCCGCTGTAGCCGCGCGGATAGAAGTGCGCGTCAGAACTGGAATTCCTACTAAATAGTATTTGACTTACTATTTGATGTGTGGTAGGAGTTTTCACGATGAAAGCTACAACTAGAACCGATACGATCTATTTCACTGTAAAAGGCCAGGTGGTCATCCCCCGGTGGTTGCGCAAGGAGTTTGACATCGAGAATGGCACGCGCGCGTTCGTGTACCAGGACGGCGATGCCATTGTGCTGAAGCCGATCACGCCGAAACACATCAAGAATTTGCGCGGCTCCCTCAAGGGCACGGGCGTGCTCAAGGCGCTGATGGAAGACCGAAAACACGAGCGGGACCTGTAAATGGCCACCAAGGTTCTGGACAGTTGGGCGCTGATCGCGTTTTTTGAGGACGAACCAGCCGCTGACGAAGTAGAAAGGCTGCTGGTGAAAGCGGAGGCCGGCACGCACAAACTGCTGCTGAGTGTGGTGAACTGGGGCGAGATTTACTACAACACCATGCGCAAGGTATCACAGGAAGCCGCCGAACAGAAGGCCCGGGAAATTGCCGGGCTGACCATTGAACTCGTCCCGGTCGACACCGACCTGCATCTGGCGCGTCAGGCCGCAATCTACAAGGCGACAAAGAAACTTTCGTACGCCGATGCCTTCGCCGCCGCGCTGGCCAAGCTCCGCAACGCCGAACTGGTCACCGGCGACCCCGAGTTCAAGGAAATCGAAGACGAAATCAAAATCGGCTGGCTGAAATAGTAGAGCGGGGTGACAGGGATTCTCCCAATCCGCCGCCATTGGAGGGCAAGGCTCCCGCCGAGCCGCTTCGCGTCGTATTTGTGTCACCTGAAACGGTGTCCGTACTTCCGTAGCTTCCGCGTCCCCCCACTGGCCACTCGGGTCAACTCAGTAGTCTGTAAATATCGTGGCCGGTTCTTCAGCACTCTGTCCCCACCACGCCATTCCCCCCATCCCCGCCGCTTCACCCCCCGCGCCGGTCTTTTCTTACGCGGTAGAGGCGCTCGGTGAAACCGCCTTCCTTTTCGAAGGCCGCAGCTTGGGCGGAGAGCGGGGGGTAGTTGGACTTCATGGACTGCTTGGACGGATATGCGCCTGTTTCCCCTTGTCGGCACCTGCGGTTCGTGGCTATCCTGCCGACGAATGGACAAGGGCGCACACCGGCCAGATGAAAGAGTCCAGGACCGTGAATCTCTCATCCCGTTGCACGGCGGTTACCGCAAACTGAAAAGCTTCCAAATGGGGCAGTTGGTTTATGATGTGACCGTCCGGTTCTGCGACCGCTACATCGAGCCGCCTTCACCAAGGCTTCGGCGGCCAGGCAGACCGTCCCGCATGACTGACCAAATGGTTCAGGCCGCGCGGTCCGGTGTCCAAAACATCGCCGAGGGCAGCCAGGCTTCGGGCACTTCCAAGAAAACCGAACTCAAACTCACAAACGTGGCGCGTGCCAGCCTGGAAGAGCTGCGGCTGGATTACGAAGATTATTTGCGGCAGCGCGGGTTGAAGCTGTGGGCGCGCGATGACCCGCGCCGGGCAGAATTAATCGGGCGGCGCTGTGCCACCGCCGAGGCAGTTGCAGAATGGGTGCGCGATGTGCACGAGCGGGAGCGAATTGGACTGGATGGACGCCGTGGACCGGACAGTGGACAGCAACAGTCCAAACCATCCCTGAAGTCCACCCCGTCCACCTATCCCGAGATCGCGGCAAATGCCGCGCTGGTACTCATCATCGTGGCAGTGAGCTTGCTCGACCGCCAGCTCTCCGCCCAAGCGGCCGCTTTCGAGAAGGAAGGCGGCTTCACGGAGAGACTGTATCGCGTGAGAAGAGAGCGGCGTGGTGATTGAATCTGCCACTCCGCCCCCCACCACTCCAATCCCCCCTCACTCCAGCCCCCCATTCCCCTAATTCGGCCAAAATGGCCCAATAATCAGTGCGCGATTTGGCTACTTAAATGCTTCAGAATCTCCTAGATGCCGT
Source organism: uncultured Verrucomicrobiota bacterium (assembly GCA_964487175.1). Classification (GTDB taxonomy): domain Bacteria; phylum Verrucomicrobiota; class Verrucomicrobiia; order Palsa-1439; family Palsa-1439; genus CAWFPN01. Next base: position 2,228 of record CAZAQZ010000229.1, read on the forward strand.
CAAGCGGAACTGATATGGATTTGGGCCTGTTTGAGGGGGCTTCATCCGTCATTGTTGACGGGCTTTTTGTACGTCCGCGTTAAAACGCTGTACTAGGGTAGAGTTGCATCGCGACGGTCGCCATACGAATGACATCTTCGCTTGCACTGCAGCTATATAGTTTGCGCCGTGAAACCACCGTTGACGCGGAGGCTACTGTCCGCCGTGTGCCGTCGCTCGGCTACAATGGCATCGAGATGGCCGGCACGTACGGCTGGTCGCTCGACCAATGGAAACATCTGCTCGCGGAAACCGATTTAGAAATCGTCGGCGTTCACGTCGGTCTTGAGTCGTTGGAAAAGGAATGGCCATGGCAGGTGGAGCTTCCCCGCGCCCTCGGCAATCGGCGGTTGATCGTTCCCTCGATCCCTGTCGTGTTGCGCCGGAACGCGGAGACCTATCGCGAAGCCTCCGCGCGGTTGAATGCTCTCGGCAAACGCGCCCGGCAGGAAAATTTGCAGTTGCTCTATCATAATCACGCGTTCGAATTCGAGATGCTTGGCAACGGCGAATTTGGTATCGATATCATGCTGCGCGAGACCGATCCGCAGCTCGTCGCCTTCGAAATTGACACCCACTGGGTGGAACGCGGCGGACCGGACTGCCTCGCGTTCATTGAGAAACACGCGGCGCGAATCGGGATGATCCACGCCAAGGAGTATCGCAAACGCGATAACGCCGACGTGCCGGCCGGCGAGGGAGACATCGATTTCAAATCGCTCATCCCGCTGGCCCGCAAAAATGCCTGGCCCATCGTCGTCGAGTACGAAGGCGAAGACGCCCTCGCGGCGGTTGCCGCCAGCGCGAAATACCTCAGCGCAATTTGAAGCTCGGCAGCCGCAACGGGGGCATCGGCGGCGCCTCGTATCTGGCCTCCGCCATGTACGTCATTCGTTCGGCCATCTCTTTCGGGTCCTGGTGAAACTCGGCGTACAACCGGGCCACCCGCAGACCACCGTCGGTGTATCCCATCCACGCCGCAATGAGTTCATAATCGATCCCCTGGGTGATGGCGTTGACCGCGAAAAAGTGGCGCAGACAATGGAGGGTGAACTCCGGAACGCCCGCGCTCCGGCGCGGTAGCTCAATCGCGCGTTTGCAATCGCGGGTTAAAAGCACGCGGTCACCTGGTTTGATCCCGACCGGGCGTCGTTTCTGGAGTCTCTGCAGCAGAACGCGCATGGCCGGGAACAGCGGCACACGGCGGGACCGGCCTTTCCTGGTGCCGTGATTGGTGTCCCTGACGAAAAACGTCCCGTCGTCGAAATCAATATCGGCCCACTTCAACGCGGCGGCTTCGGGCAGGCGCATGCCGCTGTAGGCCAGCAATTCGACCAGATCCACCGCCCGGTGGCACCCGAGGGCGCCAAGGGCGACGATGATGCTGGTGAATTGATGGCGGGAGGGGATGAAAGGACGGGTGCGTTCGATCCGGAGATGGCGGATGCGCCCGGCGGGATCGTCGGCGATGAGGCCGCGTTGTTGCGCCAGGCGGAGGATCCGTTTGAGCATGGCCAGCTCGGCGTATAAGTGGTGGGGTTGGACCAGCTTCTTCCGGGCGGCCACCCAGTGTTGGCAATCCTTCCGGGTGATCGCCCCCACGGGTGTGTCGGCAAGTCCGGGCCAGTGTCTCTGGACGGACGCCAGATAGCACTGATACTGCGCCAGGGTGGTCCGCTTGACGCGCCTGTCGGCGCGGACGGTTTTCAAGTACTGTTCCGCGATGTCCCCGAATGTCTGCATCCTGGTCTTCACAACGTATGTATAGTGCATATCCCGGAGAAGAATGCAAGCGGAATTACGTCCGGGGGGCGGAACGCGGTGGAAACTGTGGCAATCGGCCCGCCGGCCGCACACAGGACTCCCATGCTTCATTTCACCATTCCCGGAATGTTTTCTTGCCATCGGCGCGTCAAACCGGCAAAAATCCGGTTGCACTCATGGATCCACTCGGCATCATTGCAGGCAACGGCGAATTTCCCCTGTTCCTGGCCCGCGCCGCCCGTCAACAGGGGGTGTCGCCCCTCATCGCCGCCGCGTTCGAAGGCGAGACCAATCCCGGGATTGAAAAGCTCGTCGACGAAGTGGAGTGGGTGAAGATCGGCCAGCTCAACAAACTCATCCAGACGTTCACGTCGCGGAAAGTGACGCGGGCGGTCATGGCCGGTGGCATCACACCGTCGAATCTGTTTAAGAACCTGCGCCTGGATTTTCGGATGATGGCCGTCGCGGCGCGGTTGAAGGTGCGCAATGCCGAATCGGTGTTTGGCGCGGTGGCGGAGGAAATGGCCAGGGACGGCGTGCAATTGCTCGACCCGCGTCCGTTCCTGGGCGATTCCGTGCCGCAGGCCGGTTGTCTGACGCGGAAGAAACCGTCGAAGGACGAGCAGGAAGACATCGCGTTTGGATTGCGCATCGCCAAGGAAATCAGCCGGCTCGATATCGGCCAGACGGTTGTGGTCAAGCAGGGCACGGTGCTGGCGGTGGAGGGATTTGAGGGAACGGATGATTGCCTCCGGCGGGGCGGAATGTTGGCGGGCGAGGACGGCGGGGGTGTGGCTGTGAAAGTGAGCAAACCGAAGCAGGATTTTCGGTTCGATATTCCGTGTGTCGGGTTGCGCACCATTGCCTCCTGCGCGGCGGGCGATATCGCGGTGCTGGCCATCGAGGCGGGTAGCAGTTTGCTCCTCGACAAGGAAGCGATCTTGCGCGAAGCCGATGAACATCAGGTGAAGATCGTTGCGGTTGCCTCGAATGAGTGACGTGATCAAACTCGGCGTCGTCGGCGTCGGGCATCTCGGCTCGCAGCACGCGCGCATTATTCCGAACTGGCCAAACGCTCCAACGGACAGTGCCAGTTCGTCGGCATTTTCGACACCGATCGCATCAAAGTGCGCGCATTGGCGGAGAAAGTTGGCGGTGGGACGTTCGACACCGCCGAGGAAATGGCGAAATTCGTCGATGCCGTCAGCATCGCCACGCCGACCGAGACGCATGCGGCCGTCGCCCGCATTTTTCTGGCGCAAGGCCGGCATTTACTTGTCGAAAAACCAATCACCAACAA
>CAZAQZ010000230.1:0-5326 GCA_964487175.1 uncultured Verrucomicrobiota bacterium
CGCCGTTCCGGGATTGGCGCCCGGGCCGGGCGCCCTACAATATGGTTCGCAATCCACTTTGTAGGGCAGGCGCCCCGACTGCCGTCGTTTCCGTCGTGTCCGCCATGGGCCTTGGGAGGATAGAGGCCCTCTCCCGTCATTTGCGTTGCAACCGGCTCGAACTATTATGCGCGATACATCCATATATGTCATAAAAAGTATGCATATCGCATCCTATCTTGTCAACATGGACTTAGTCTAAAAATGAAGGGGGGGCGCAATAAGCGCCTTGCCACGCCGTTTCATGAATGGCCCCAAGGAAGAATCAGCTACCTCGTACCCGCTGATTTATTACTTTCGGCTTGTGCGCAAATCTTCGCAATTTCAAGGTCATTGGATAGTCCGCGTGCGCTGACATCGCCGGTCCAATCGTGCGGGTCCCAGAGCCTGACCGCCTTCTCGTAGTCAGCGACTGCATTTGTATAGCGCCGTTGATACATGTATGTATACCCTCTCGCAGAATAGCTCTTCGCATCAGGTTGTGTTGCGATAACCGTACTCCATGTACTTTGTGCGTCATAAAGGTCTTTGCCTGCAAGCGCCATTAGCATTTCAGCGGCCAACTTTCGGAATCTCACATCTCCATTCGAGGCGAACCGTGATGATAAAAGTCGCGTATAGGTCGGACATTGAATCCGGAGGGAAGCGGAGTACTGAATCCAGAGGCCATAAGCTGTGTGAAATAAAAACAAATAGATAATCACTATGACAATCAGAGCCACACCCCATATAGTTTTTCTGTACTTAGTAAAGGCACTCATGACTTCCCCTTGAGTTCAGGGTATTGCTTATCAGAGGAATGGGGTCGGGTCCAGATCTTGGACGTTTTCTCCTTCGCTTGTGCGACCAATGGCTGAAGCTTGCGGGATGTTTGCACGTGTAAGTGGGGTCAGAATGGCGCGGACTTTTTTGTTTCGGGGATGAGGCGGCGGATCTGGACGTTGCGATAGCGGATCACGGTGTCGTTGGTGTCGTTGAAGGCCCCGAGGGCCACGAGGTAGCCGCGATTGGCAACATGGATCTCCCGGGGAGGTTTCGCGTCATGCAACACTTCCTCGCCGTTCAGAGAAGCGGTCGCCCGCCCATGACGCAGACGGAAATCAAACGTGTTGTGCGTGTCGTTCAACGGCACAGGCTGCGCGACTTGCTGTGCTGTCCAGCCCACCGCAAAACTCACAAGCTGGCCTTCGGCGTCGTTTCGTTTCATCCGAAACGAATACCAGCCGTTTTGGCTGTGGGGCATTCCCATCAACAAACCCGCTTGAAAGCTCTTCGTGGAGGAGCGCACGACTTCAAACTCTCCCTTGACCTCAAATTCCGGACCGATCCGCACGCGGGGGAAGAGTGTGTGCCCCTCGGGGCCGGATTGGACTTCCACAGAACCATCGGCCAGCCGCTGGTATTTGCCGCACATCAACACCCAATGCGGATCATTATCCTCAGACGGCAGGAAATCCACCCATTCACCCTCCTGCAGGCGTTTCTCCGTTTCAAGCGAGGCGATCCGGTCCTGAACGAATCCCTTCGTTCGCTCGTCGAGGTTGGTCGCGGATGCCAGGTCGGTATAAAGGCGTAATGCTTCGGGGACATCACCGGAGTTGTAACTGGATTCCGCTTCGGCGACTTGCTGGCCCGCCGGACCGGTTCGCGCGGCGACTTCCTGAGGCATCAACGACAGGTCGACGCCCCACCCGGAGAGGCTCCAGGCCGCTGGCTGCCAGTTCAATGCTTCCAACTGGGTCCGCGCGACGTCGTATTTTCCCGCCAGATAAGCCGCGGCGGCATAACAGCCACGCCACCCGTCCCGCGATTTGGCTTCGGAAGGCTCGGCGATATAGCCTTCGTACATTTCCTGAATATGCGGCCAGATATCTTCACGCCCAAAGATGCGAGTTCCCGGCGGTGTCTCGAGATCTTCTTCCATGTCCGTCACGACGTCTATCAACTTGCGCGGGACATCCGTATCAAACCGATGCGTATTGACGGCCGTGATGCCCAGTTGCAGCATTGCCTCCAGGCTGCCGTGCCAGCGGGGTCGGAGTCCCCAGCGCATGCTTTTCCAGGCTTGAGGCTCATCCACCTGCGCGGCAATGGCGCGATCAAACCAGACCCGCATTTCGGCGGCATCGGAATCACCCAACGCCACGGTCATCATACGGGTCGACGCCAACGGCAGGTCCGGTCGCAGTTGCCACGCTTTTGTCAAATACTTTCGCGCTTCCGTGAGGTGCTCATGGAACCCCTTCCAGCCCTCTTCGGTGACCGTGTTGGCATAGCCATTTCCCCGCGCCTTCCAGGCTTCGTTGATGTGATATTCTCCCTCCAGTGTCAGCCAGAGCCATTCGTAGGGTTTGCCCTGGTCGTGAACGACCGAACACACAGCCGCGCCCTTTCTCCAAAGGAATCCGTCTCCCCAGTTGAGGACCAGCATGTCGGCGATTTCCCTCTGGTCTTCGGGAACCAGACTGCCATCGGTGAAGGCTTCCTTCAGAAGTTTCACGGCCGTGGTATCAAGCGCGACAACGCGATTGGGGTTCTGTTCCATTTTCCTCAAATTGGCGGCGAGGTAGACCGTGGCGCAGAATTTCGGATAGGCCAGGTGCCTGGAGTGTTCAAAGCCGGTCAGCGCGCGGTTCAATCGCAGGGCTTGTTCGTGCCATTCGTTGCAGTTGATGCCTGTTGCCGTGAGAATGAGTGGATCGTCGCACCCCGGTTCGGCGGCCAGCGTGTCGCTCCACTTCCAGGTCAGAGGCAGGTTGGTCGACGCGTCGCCCCCGAAATTGCGCGCGATCCAGGTTTCGAGATATTGCACCGCCTCGGCATCGCAAGGCTCATCCCGTTGGCCGCGCTTCTCGTAGCCGTCCACCCACTGGCGGATGCGAAACTGTTTTCGGCGTTCCTGAAGGATCTTTTCCGTCAGGCTGTTGGTCGTCCACGTCACGGGTTTGCTCGAAACATCCACGCTTCGATCCGAAGACGTCTCGGTCGCGGCTTCATGGAAGCGTTCCGCGAATTTCATCACCGCGATTCCCACGAACGCCAAACCGGCCACCACAACAGCAACGGCCGCCACCGCTATCCAAATCAGAATTCGGCTCGATCGCCGCGTGGTGACGGGCGGCGGCGCGGCGGAAGGGCCGGAGGGTGTGTGCTGATGCAACACAGAATCAAGGGGCTGCCAGTTGGACATCCCCGCGCACCACACGAGTTCAGCGCCGTTTAATTCACCTGCTTCCCGGCGCCTGCGCAATTCCTCCAGAGGAAAGACACCCACGTCCCGACCGTTTTGGGCCAGATGATAATCCATAAGGGAGAGCTGGTTGGACGGTATCTACCAGAAATGGCGTGTCCCCGCAAGACTTCCGGACTGTTGCACTACTTCGGGCGGTGTTTCAGGACGTAGGATTTGGCGGTGCGGCGATCGAGCTTGGTGCGGCGGGCGACTTCCTCATACGTGCCGTGGCGTTCGTGCAACAGCGCGCAGTAGGCGGCCAGTAATTGCTCCGCATTCAAGCCGCCGGCATCGATGCCGCTCATCAACTGCCCGCGCAGGTCCGGCGCCACCGCCTTGTGGTCACCTTCGTAACGGCGCGTGAGCAGGATGCGGCGCACGGCCTGTTCCAGCTCGCGCACGTTGCCCGGCCACGCGTAGTCGTCGCCGAGGGATAAATCAATCGCACCACGCACCTTCGCCTTTAATTCTGCCGAAACTTCGCCCGCCAGACGGCCCACAATCAATGTGATGAGATCGTCCAGTTCGCGTTCGTCCTCGCGGATTCTCTGGTGCAACGGCGGCACGGTAATCACGTCGGAACAAAGCCGGTAAAAGAAATCGTCCCGGAACTGGCCGCTGCGACGCAGTTGGTCCAGCGGACGATTCGTGGCGGCAATCACGCGACCGCGAAACCGCAACCGGTTGTGGCTGCCGACCGGCGAGAAGGTCCGTTCCTGCAGGACTTGGAGCAGTTTGATTTGGACCGGCACAGCCACCTCGCCGATTTCATCGAGGAAAATCGAGCCGTGCGGACTGCACCGGGCAAACGCGCCCTCGTGTTCCTCCACCGCACCGGTGAATGCGCCCCGTTTGTGGCCGAACAACTCCGATTCGATCAGCGATTCCGGAAATTGGGAGAGATTTAGTGATACAAAACTTCGAGTAAAACTTTCCTCGAAGCAGCCGTTCTTTTCATTGAACGGGATGAACCCCGACCGGCCGATGGCTGCCGCCGCTGTTCCCTTGCCGGTGCCTGTCTCGCCGAGTAATAGCGTGGAGAAATCCTCCATCCGATCCCACAAATGCTGTTCGTAGAGCCGGATGTCGTGTGTGAAGACATTGTTCCACAGACGGCGGCGCAATTCCTTCATGCAATCGCTGCGTCCCACCAAGCCGTTTTCAATGAAGTAGTAGGCGCGGCGGAGTTGATAAAAAATCGCGAAGTAGCGGCGCGCATCCTCGGCATTGAACCCGCGCTGCGCCAGAAGCCGCAGCGCGTCGTCTGCAAAGGGCACGGTCTCCGATTCATTGCCCGCGGCGACCTGCTTGACGATGAGTTCGTCGAACGCCGGACAGAATCGCTGGTATGCCTCGAACAATAACCCTTCGCGCACCACGTTGCGGTCGGCGTCAGGGTAGAGCTTGATGTTGGCGGCGCCGTCGGCTTCCAGCTTCCGCACCCGTTCGCCCACCCGCTCCACGACCAACCGATCCTGTTCCGGCCCCGGTACGTCGACCCCACCCGAGATATGCGCAAGCAGATCGACGTACCGGTCTTCGAACGGATTGGCCGAAACCGCATTCGACACGAGCTGAAAGAACTCGCGATCCTTCCCGGACAACGTTGCTTTGGAAGGCATACGTTTAATGTATGCACTACATACATTAAATGTCTATATCAATTGAGGTTGTCTAAACGAGCGTATTCACAAGTGGCTATCCACAAACCACTAACAACTCGCACCAAAATCTGGCACGCCACAGGCGTATAGGCAAATCATGGAAACAAAGATGAAAACCTCGGGAGGACCAAACAACATGAAGTGTAGAACCCAAGTTATTGTAGCCACGTTGATCGGCGTGTCCTGCATAGGATGCTCAAGCCTAGATGTCCGAGATCAACATTTGGTGAGTGGGCCATACCCTGGTGTGAGACATTGGCCGACATTCGTAAAACAGCGATTCGAGCCTTCCGAAAGTCCAATTGATTTTAAGTTCGGTCCAATTGAATTGCCCTTTCTGCTGGCCGATCTGCCTTTGTCGGCAGGACTCGATACCATGCTCTTGCCCGCC
>CAZAQZ010000231.1:0-677 GCA_964487175.1 uncultured Verrucomicrobiota bacterium
GAAGCCCGCCTGCCGGACGCGAACTCCGGTGCCCAATCAACGAGCCCGCAGGCAACCGCATCGTGAAACTCCCGCCTCGGAGCAAGCTTCCTCTCGAGAAGGCCCACAGTGCGTTGACCTGACGCGCCTTATCCATCGTCGAGACACGGGCGGGGCGTCCACCATTCAAATCCAGAACCAAAGTTTGCAGGCTAATCCGTCCGGTTGGCTTCGCTCGGAGGAAATGGCAATTGGGTTTAGGGATCAGTTGGTTTGACCACGTTGTGGGACATCCGGACGGGGAATCTCCTCCACATTGGATCTCCTAAAAGCGTGAGGGACACCAGCTAAGGTGTCCCTTCACAACCCTTGGCCCGCGCCCTCACCCATCAGGGGCCAAATCGTTAAAGTTGAATTACTTGGGGCCGAAGTTCTGTGCGGGGGCGTTGGTGTCCGGGGTGTAGTCCCGTTCCGGTGGCTGCGCCTTGAACAGTCTGTGAGCTTTTGCGTCGTCCCGCGGCATCCATTTGTCATCGGTGTACGCCGGCCGATCCGGAAATCCCGCAGCATATTTTTCATATCCCGTCTTCGATTCCGGTCCGACGATGGTGGGGGTCAGAAAAATCAGCAGGTCGCGCTTGGTCTTGCTCAGGCTCTTGCTGCGAAATAGAGGACCGAGCCCGGGAAGGTCACCCATG
>CAZAQZ010000231.1:687-5299 GCA_964487175.1 uncultured Verrucomicrobiota bacterium
ATGATCGGCACCTTTGTGTACGTGTCGGAAACGTCCACGCGCATCAATCCGCCAATCGCCAGCGTATTGCCGCTCTTGATGAGGACGGTCGTGGTGGCCGTACGCGTCTGGATGATCGGGATTTCAACGGAGTTGCCCGTGCCGCTGTTCAGGGTGGCATTTTCAGTCGAGCTGCTGGCTTCCGGCGTCACTTCCAAGGTCACATATTCGTTCTGATTGATGCGGGGCACGACGTTGAGGATGATGCCGATGTCTTTGTATTCGAACCCCGAGATCTGAAATGTGCCTGTTTGCTCGCTAAAAGCAAATTGAGGAATCGGATATTGTTCTGCGATCGCTATGCTCGCCTTTTGATTGTCAGTGGTCACGATTCGCGGGTTGGCCAACAATTCGGTGTCCGTGTCCTGGTTCAGGAACGACAACACCGCGTTGGCCTGGCCGACGTCCAGCAGCGCGGATGTAGGAATCCAGCTGCCAGCGGGGTCCCGCAAATTCTTGCTGAATTGGAAGTCTCCCGGCTGCTGACTTGTCGAGCCCGAAGGCACAGGACCGCCGAAAGTGACGGGGTGATTAAGCACTGTGTTCTTCCAGTTGATGCCTAAATCTTTTTGCGGATTCTTCGTGGTCTCCACAAATTTCGCCTCGATCATCACTTGTGGCGTCTGCGTGTCCAATGTGTCAACCAATGGCATGAGCTTTGCCAAACTCGAGGGCGTATCGGAGATCAGCAAGGTGTTACTTCGTACATCGATTTCCACCTTTCCCTGCTTGCTCAGCATCGACAACAGTGTCTTCTTGATGTCTTCGGCCTTTGCATAATTCAGCGTGTGTACCCGCACCTCGACGGGTTCGACCTCCAACGATTCCCGCGACTTGACGCGGATGACATTCTTGTCCTTGACGAAGGCAAATCCTTTCGACTCGACGATCAACCGCATGGCGTCTTCATACGAGACATTTTCCAGGTGGACGGTCACCTTTCCCACCACCTCGTCACCCATGATCAAGTTCATCCCTGCCTTGGCCGCAAGCGTACGCAACACGCTTTGGATATCTGCCTCGCTGTAGTCGATCATGATCGACTCAGGGGCTGCGTTCGTCGCATCGGCAGTGGTGGCCTTGGTGGCATCATCGCTGGTCGCGGCTGTCGCCGTCGCGACTGCTGCGGGCGAGCCAGCCTGGACGGCTGCCGAGACCACGTGATCGGCTGGCGACGTTGCGGGAGCCGCTTGATCGGCGCGTGCGCGTCCAATCCAGAAGCAGACGCAACCAGTCGCGATCAGCGCGGTAAGGGGCCGGGTTGACATCGTTAAGACTCCGGTTAAACGAGTGGCAGTCATGGTGAAACCATAAGAAGCAACAATCAGGCCACCGGGTCGGCCTATTGCTTGTTTGGCGTGGGATTCTGCGAATTAAGAAGCAGTTCCACCTTCTGATCACCCGCCTGCAGAACGACCCTATTGCGGGTAATTTCAATAGCTCTGACCTGAATTTCTCCGTTGCCAGCGTTGATGGAGGCAGTTTTATTGAGTGTGACCAATGTGCCGTTGACAATCGCCGCCGGGTTGCCGGGCTGATAAAGAATGCCTTCCAAGTGAAGAGCGATTGTTGCCGTAGGAAGAACCTTGGAGTCAGACGCTGTCACACCCGCCAGGTTAAACGGATCCCTCTGCTTCACTGGCTTGTACACTGACTTTTGCAAGTCTCCGTCAAAACTGCCCTGGGGCGTCGTTCCGGCCCCTGCACTGGCACAGATCAGGAGCCAAATCGCCAGAAAGACCAACGAATGCACGAACGCCAGGACTCCCACCCACTGCACGGGGCTGATCCCTGCGTGGGTTGTGGAGGAAAACCTTTCCGGGCTCTGTTCAACCCATTCTGCCGGCCCGTACTCTGTCAACGGCCGATCTGTTCCGTCTTCGAAATTGTTCCTGCTCGAAACGCTCGTCTGTGGAAAAAGTTGGATGGCTGTTTTCACGATGCGTTCTTTGACTCCTCTTTGAGCTTGCCGGCAGCTTTGCTCGGGGTTTCCATCTCCGGTCGAATCAGAAACGCCAACTCCATCGTCGCGCGCCGACTGGATCCGTTCACACCCGACGGCACCAACCCCAGCGAGCGAATCTGTCCTGTTGGAAATTTGTTCTCGAAGTCTTCAATAAACGCGCCCAACTGATCGTACGTTCCTACGACATCAATTCGCGTCGTATACAGGCTGTAGCGAGACCGTATGTCGTGCTGGATCTTTCCGCCGGGGTTAATGCTGACCACGTGGACGGGATGTTGCTCTGCCAACAGGCTGATCTGCCGCACCACCCAGCTAAACGGGTCGCCGGTGACCATGGTCACCTCCTGCGTCCCGACAAAGGAAGCCGCCGCTTCGCGCACTTGCTTGTTCTCATCTTCCTGCTGGCTCGCACGGTCCGCATCCTGGACTTGCTGGTTCAACTGCGCGATCTGTCGCTTGCTCTCGGACCACACCTCGATCTGTCCACCCAGGTAAAAATGCCCAACCATGACCATTGCAATCAACGACATGACGACGACCAGCACAATCTTCTTTAGCTTTTCCTTTGGAAGTGTGCGCAGAAAGTTCAATTGAGCTCCTTGTATTGGCATTCGATGACAAAGACCGCGCTCGGCAATGAAGTATCGTCGGGGCTAGAGGAGGAAGAGCGGGCGATTGAGCGCAACTGGACCTGCTTGATCCGCTCTTTCATGTTCACATCCGTGCGCAACTTTTCCAGGAAATTGTCCACTTCAATTTCCGGCCGGCGACTCACCGCCTTGCCCTCGAGTTGCAGCAAAAGATGTGAGCTATTCTTGGGCGCTGCATGATGCTTTGGTTGCGCCGGGACCGCATCATCCCCGCCTGCGCTTTGACTCGTGGTGGCCGGATCGCTCGCCTCCACCGTCATCCTAAAATCCATTCGGGCAAGTTGAATCGAATCGGGCACCAGGTCCTTGATCAGCGCCAACTGGCCGGCATACAGTGGGCGCATGTGATTGATGGCGACAATGTCATCCGCAAATGACTTGTAGGACTTAAACTCAGCCGCACTGTCCGACGTCTCCGTGCTCGACAACGACTCATAGTGTGCCCGCAGCAGCGCCGCTTCTATTCTCTTCTGGCCGGCGATCACGTAAATGACCGAACCTGTCCCGACAACAATGGTCAGCAAAGCCGCACAAATGGCGGTCACCGTCTTGAGCGGATCGCGGGCGTGCGCCTGCTGCGCCAGCTGTTGTTCTGCCAGAAGATTCAGACAAATAGCTGTCACTCTATCCCCTTACATTCGTGCCGCGGCCGCGCCGATCGCAGCCGCCAGACTGGGCGCAATCGCCACCAAGCGCGGCCCTTCCCCATTGAAATGACTTGTATCGAAGCTCCGCACCGGGTTCCAACACTCGATGCGCAGTCCCACTTCTTCGCTCAGAAAATCCAGGATGCTGGCGCCACAGGCGGAACCGCCGCAGGCAAACGCCTTTCCCACGTGGCATTCCTGCTGGCGCTCGAAGAAATCGATCGAGGAGCGCAGTTCCTTGGCGAGCGGCAGAATAGCTATCTTGATCAGCGGCTGGACGGCGCTGGACATCTTGATCTTCTCTTCCTCCGCCGCAGTGGACTGAATTGCCAATGCCTGGGCGAGGTATTCGCTGATCTGCACCCCGCCAAAGTGCATGATGCGGGTCATCAGCGGCTGCCCCAAACGAAGGAAGTTAATGCTCGTGGACCGGGCTCCCACGTCCACCAACAACACAATTTCCTTTTCGCAGATTTCCTTGTTCGTGAATTGAAAGGCGTTGACCACAGACACCGCCGCCAATTCCATCCGCTCAGGACGGACTTTTGCGGCTGTCAGCGCGTCCCGGTACCAAAGAACTTCTTCCCTGTTGGCGCCTCCCACCAGCACTTTCATCGTGATTGATTTCTTTCCCTTCGCGCTCTGCTCCGGTTCGCATAGCTCGACGGCATCAAGATAGTAGTTCGAGAAGTCGCGTCGCAGAAAGCGGGCACTATTCAACTTCAGGGCGTTTCTGACTTCATCCAATGGCATGCGGGGAAATTCGGTTTCGCACACGATCGCCGAATCACAACTGATCGTGACGGTAGCACGACGATCCTGGACCTTTAGTTGACTCATCAATTGCGACAGTTCTGCGGCGTACTGCTGCTGTGCGCTCGGCTGACCAACCGGTGTCAAGGAGGGTGCGATTGCGTACTCTGCGAGTTCCATTGCCTCGCCCTTCCTGTGCAGGACAGCAGCCTTGATCCGGCTGGTGCCTAGATCAAGTCCGAGCGATGTATCGCTGCCGTGTTTGTGCCGGTTAAAAAACATGATAATTAACGAAATCGATTATTATTTTAGCACTTCATATGCCATGGATGCCGCCCGGGAACCATCGTGAACAGGGCAGATGCTCTTTCCAGCCGGGGTTAGTACGCGCCCCAATCGAGATTGGCGTTGACGAGCGCTGACTTGGTCGCCGTGGAGATTAGCACTTGCGTAGCGCCAACGGTGCCGATCACGTAGGCATTGCCAAGAACGTCGTTCGTGTTGATCACACCCAATTTCGTGTACGATGCCGCGGAAATCAGATCAATAGGGCTCCC
>CAZAQZ010000232.1:0-5292 GCA_964487175.1 uncultured Verrucomicrobiota bacterium
GTCATCAAGAAACTGCGCAACGCCGGCGTGAAGATGAAGGAGAAGGCCGCACCCAAGCCCGTCGCCACGGGGCCATTCGCAGGCAAAACGGTGGTTGTCACCGGCACACTGGAGAAGTTTTCGCGTGACGCTGCTAAGGACGCGTTGCGCAAATCCGGCGCACACGTCACCGATAGTGTCAGTAAGAGGACCGATTACTTGATCGTGGGAACCGATGCCGGATCCAAACTCGATAAGGCCCGCAAATTGGGCGTGAAGATTTTGGACGAGCAAGAGTTCGGGAAATTCCTCAACCAGTAGCGCCCGCTGCGCGCGAAGGCGGGCTCATGGTCTTCCGATTGGACTTTGCACCACAGGGACAGTACCCACCCGGGAACAAGCGCCCTTTGCGCAGAAGACTTCGCTCGTCCAAGGCGTAAAGTGATTCCGCACCCAAATGCCGGCAGGCGGCAATCGCAATGCGCGCGCAGGCAATGGCATCCTGTTCGGCGTTGTGATGTCGAAACCGTATGTCCAGCATCTCGGCGATGTGGTTCAGCTTGTACGTGGGGCGATCTGGCCAAGCAACGCGGGCGATGACCCGCGTGCAGAAATAATCCAATTGAGGATACGGAATGTGCGAGGCGTCCAGGACGTAGCGAAGCGCGCTCATGTCGAAGGAGGCGTTATGCGCCACCAGAGGGGCTCCAATCCCGGATCGCACTGACGGCCATAGCTCGGAGAATCGCGGCGCATCCTTGACCATAGCCTCCGTGATGCCATGAATCGATACATTGAAGGGGTCGAAAAAACTCGGCTGGGGTCGCACGTACATGTGCTGGCTGCCGACGACCTGTCCGCCTTGGACGATGGCCAACCCGATGGCGCAAATCGATGACCGGTTCGAGTTCGCTGTTTCAAAGTCGATGGCGATAAAGTCCATCGGAATGACGCCCTTGGGTTGCGCACTGTCAATCGCATCCCAAGCTCGTGCATCTCCCGCAAATCCCCGGCCCATGATGGGGCAAGTCTATATTCGCCTTCGGGCTGCCGTCAATGATACTATCCGGAAGGCAAAGATGCCGCCTGAATGAGGAGAACTGGCGATGGCTGACTGGCGATTGACTCCGCAAAATACTGCGCTCGTCGTGATCGACGTGCAGGAGAAACTGGTGAACGCCATGTCGCGCCGGGTGGAATTGTTGTCGGCTATCAAAAAGTTGATGGGCGCAGCGCGCGTCCTCAAGATTCCAGCCTTAATCACCGCGCAATACGTCAAGGGACTCGGACCCGTCTGTTCGGAAATCACCGAATCATCGCCGGGAGTCATGCCGTTGGAAAAGATGGCGTTCTCCTGCTGCGGGTCGGAGAAATTCATGCGCTCGATTAAGGACGCGCAACGTCAGCGAATCCTGTTGTGCGGCATCGAGGCGCACGTCTGCGTGCAGCAGACAGCCATCGACCTGATGAAGGACTATTTCGTGTATGTGGCCGTTGACGCGGTCGCCTCGCGTCATGAAGTGGATTACACGGTCGCCATCGAGCGACTTCGGGATTGCGGCGCGGTCATTACCACGGTTGAATCCGCCGTGTTTGAAATACTGCGCGACTCCGGCACGGAACAATTCAAACAAATCCTGCCGCTGTTTAAAGAGTAACGGCAATCACCGGCTACTTGGAGCGCGCCTTCTGCAATTGGCGCGTCCAGTTGGCGAGCGCATGAATAAGTTTGCGAATGTGTTCCCGCGTATCTTCATCACTCAGGTTTCCCTGCTCGTCAAACCGCTCGGTGCAATTGTTGATCATCACTTCGGGTTTGTTGAGCGGGTACATGTTCAGGAACACGAAGCATTGGCGCAGATGATACTGGGCGCGCGCCGTGCCGAGCATGCCCGGTGAAGCGCCCATCATGGCCACTGGTTTGCCGTCCCAAGCGTTGTCGCCGTACGGGCGCGACGCCCAGTCGATCGCGTTCTTCAGCGGGCCGGGAATGGAATAGTTGTATTCCGGCGTGACGAACAGGATGGCGTCTGTCGTGCGAATCTTCTTCTTGAATTCCGCCACTCGCGCCGGCGCGGGGTCCTCATTATCCTGATTGAACACCGGGATGCCTTCCAAATCGAAGATCTCGATGGGGCTGTCCTTGGGTGCCAACTGCTGCGCCGCGCTCAGCACGGCCCGGTTGCACGATGCTTTGCGCAAACTGCCGGCAATGCCAAGAATGGTGAGTGACACGCTCATAGTAATTGATCTTCTCCCGTGGTTGCCAGCCTATCGCCTCGCCCCGGATTGTCAACAGCAGCACAATGAAAGGCACCGTACCTAATGGTGATGTCGCGGGCCGTGGCAGCCGCAACCACCAGGGCGCGCGCAGGCTTGGCCGGTTGCGGGAGACGACGTGGTTGCGGGTGCCTGGGAAGCGAAGACGGAAAATTTCTTGGAGAGCTTCTTCGAGCCGCAATGCGGGCATGCTGCGCCTTCCCAATTGCTGGAACGTAGGAGCATTTCGAAATCCTTCTGACAGGCAGCACATGAAAACTCGTACAATGGCATGGTGGAATCTACCTGATTATTGGTTTTGGTTGTCGTTCAGCAACTGCTGCTGCAACGCGTTCTGCGGCATACGCTCCTGGACCTGTTTGATTTTTGTTTGCGTAATGTCCTGGTTGAAATGCATTCCCAAAATGTTGACGACGTAATGAACGCTGATGCCGATCTGCTTGTTCACGAATCGCATCCCGAGCTGGTTGCCGACGATTTGCTGCGGTACGGTGCGTAGCAGACTGTTCTCATATACGACGTTGATGTTGGAAGGATCGAGGTCGATGCCCAGTTTCTGCGCGTCATGCACAACGTCGTCCTTCACCGAGTTCGTCGAGGATTCGTCCACGAAATCGAGGCGATACACGACACGATCGGTGAGATCGTTTCGGACCTTGAACGCGGTCGAGGCCTTGGACACCACATAACCAATCAGGACCAGGGCCAGGATAATAACGATAAAGTTTCTCATGCGCCCACTCCTTGCAATACTTTTTGCGTCGTTCGAAAATGTACCTTGGTAATCGCTGCCAGCGCTTCCCGCCCGTGCTTGGCGACCACATCCCGCGCCGCCTCTTCGACGGCTGTGGAGGCGCCCTTAGGCAGTTTCACCTGCATCTTCTTGCCCAGCTCGCCCAGCCGGCGAACAAACTCATCACGGGCAATGATTGATGCGGCGGCCACCGCCAGATCGCTCTCGGCTTTGTGCCGCTGGACCAACTCGATTTTCTTGCCCCGTTCCATCAACGCTTTCAACACGATTCTCTTGTTGCCAAACTGGTCCGAGATGGCCTTCTTGCAGTCCACCTTCGCGAGCAAATTTTCAATCACTCGGGCGTGGCCCCAACCGAGAATGTCATTCACATTGCGCATCTTCGCATGCAACCGGTTGTATGCCTCAGGGCCGATGGGCACCACGTTATATACAGCTCCCGGCGTCCCGCGTATCTGCTTCGCGATCTCACCGATGCGCTTATCGCTCTTAATCAGTTTACTGTCTCGCACGCCGATTTCCATCAGATTTCTTGCCGCCGCTTCATTGACGTACACGCCCGCGACAACCAGCGGTCCAAAAAAATCCCCCTTGCCGCTTTCGTCCACGCCGATTCGCGGTTCCAGCATCGTCGGGTCCAAAATATGTTCGTAACCGAGTTTCGCTTCCCCGATCAGGATGGGTTCAAGATAGAACTGAATGAAGTCCGTCGTCCCCTTCCCCTGAATCACGAGCTTGCCGCTGGTGTACACGGCGATATTGACCTTCTCGGACTCAGAGCTGGCGCCAAAATGCGCGTACGGCACATCGCGAAATTCATAGCCCCGCTCCTGCAAATCGCGTTTCAGTTGCGCGATCTTGTCAGCGTCCAGTGTGCACGTGTAGGATGTGCGTTCGGCCATGGCGACACGATTCCACAGCCCCGCCGTGCGGGTCAACGGGAAAACTCAGGAAAAATTCCGCCGCAACCTCGTGCACTGGTACCAGCGTCACCATCGCAAGCTGCCGTGGCGGGCGACCCGCGACCCCTATAAGATCTGGGTCAGCGAAATCATGCTGCAGCAAACCCGCGTGGACGTGGTCCGTAATTACTATAAGCGGTGGTTGCACGCGTTTCCAACGGTCCACTCCCTCGCCAACGCCCCGTATCCCCGGGTTCTCAAACTTTGGGAAGGCCTTGGCTACTATTCGCGCGCCAGGAACCTTCACCAGGCTGCCAAACTGGTCGTCCGCGAACATCGCGGGACACTGCCAGCAACCGTCGAGGAGCTAATGAGTTTGCCGGGCATAGGCCGCTACACAGCAGGCGCGGTTGCCAGTATCGCCTTCCATCAGCGGGCTCCGCTTGTTGATGGCAACGTGGCTCGCGTTTTCGCGCGCGTGTTCGGCGTTGAGCGCGATGTCACAAAACCGGCAACACAGAAAACACTGTGGGAAATGGCCGGGGCCATCATTCCGCAGAAAGACCCGGGCACATTTAATCAAGCGCTGATGGAACTCGGCGCGCTGATCTGTACGCCGGC
The DNA here is from genome assembly GCA_964487175.1 of uncultured Verrucomicrobiota bacterium. Taxonomy (GTDB): domain Bacteria; phylum Verrucomicrobiota; class Verrucomicrobiia; order Palsa-1439; family Palsa-1439; genus CAWFPN01. The sequence continues at coordinate 4,537 of CAZAQZ010000232.1, forward strand.
CAATCCGCGTTGCAATTTGTGTCCGATGCGCGGTGTTTGTGTCGCCCGCACCATGGGGAGGCAGGACGTGTTACCCAATCGCGGCCCGCGACGGACACACGTGCGAATCGTTCACGACACCGCCTGGGTGCGTCGCGGCAATAAGTTCCTGCTGCAACGCCGGCCCGCGAAGGGATTGCTGGCCGGGATGTGGGAATTGCCGCCGCTCGCCGGGAATGGGTTTCGCTCCGGCCGACAATTGCTCGGTCTTCGCCACACGATAACGAACAAGAAGATACAACTACGCGTTTTCGAGTGCCGCCTGTCCAAATCACAAAAGACGAATAGAACGAGTCGGTGGGTTTCGTCGGAGGATTTATCGCGATTGACCCTCCCGGCGGCACAACGACGGGCACTGCACCAAATCCTCTCAGCGCAATAACAAGATCGGAGTATCGGTCACGCGCAGCAGGCGGACGAAGATATCGCTGATCAGTCGATTGGAAAACCTGGCGCGCGTACGCGGCGTCATCATGATGAGGTCGACGGGTGTTTCGGTGATGAAATTCAGCAGGTTGCGCATGCGGTTTTCCGGTTTGGAGAACAGCAGGACGTTGGTGCGCACGGTTTCGATCTGACATAGTTCCCGCAAGGCGGTTTGTTCACCCGATTCAGTGATCTCGCCACTCAACATCGGAAAGATATGAAGCATGCTGTTGAATCGCTGGACCCATGGCAGTACGTTTCCCAGCGGGGTCGAGTCGCGCGAGGTCAATT
>CAZAQZ010000233.1:0-5268 GCA_964487175.1 uncultured Verrucomicrobiota bacterium
GTAGCCCGGCACCGGCTGGCCCATCGATCCAGCACGAACCGGCCGCAAGTGCGAACGGATATTGGCAATCATCACCACTGTCTCGGTCTGCCCGTAGCCTTCGTAAATCGTTTGTCCGGTTGCGTTGCGCCACGTGTTGAACACCTCCGGGTTGAGCGGTTCGCCGGCGCTGACAACGTGCCGCAGATGCGGGAAACGATACGCCGTGAGGTCTTCGCGCACGATCAGCCGTAACGCCGTCGGCGGCGCGCACCAGGTCGTGATCGGATATCCGGCCAGCGTGCGCAGCGCGCAGGATGCGTTGAATTTGCGCCGGCTATCCATCGCGAAAATGCAGGCGCCGGCCAGCCACGGCCCAAAAAAGCACGACCACGCCGCCTTGCCCCATCCCGTGTCGGTGATGCACCAGTGCAGGTCGCCCGGCCTCAGGTCGAGCCACAATGCCCCCGTGACCCGGTGGGCCAGCCCGTAGCTGGTTTGCGTGTGCAGGACCATCTTGGGCGGCCCTGCCGTGGCGCTGGTGAAATAGATGATCCCCGGATCATCGGCGCGGGTCGGTTCACCGGAGAATTCCTCCGACGCCTCCCGCACCCCCGCCTCGAAATTCGTCCATCCCGGTCGCTCCGGGCCAATCAGGATCCGCGTCCCGTGAAGCCAATCCAGCTTTGCCGCTCCCTCCTCGTTCGTGATCACGGCGTGTACGCCCGCCGCTTCAACCCGGTAGCGCACGTCCCGAACGGTCAGCATGGTCGCGCTGGGGACAGGGATGACCCCCAACCGGGTCAGCCCCAGCAACGTGATCCACCATTCCGGAATGCGCGGGAGCATCACCAGCACCGGCTCACCCCGCTGGATACCGCAGGCGGCGAAGAAATTGGCGGCGCGGCGCGCCTGGGCGGTGATCTCCAAAACGCTAAACCTGCGCTCGTGCTGCCCGCTCTCGTCCACCCACCATAAGGCCGGAGCATCAGGCGACCGCTGCGCCCAGTCTTCCATCACGTCGGTGGCAAAATTGAAATACCCCGGCCCGGCGCGGTTCACTCTCGCACCTGCCCATCCCCCGTCACGACAAATTTGTAGCTGGTCAATTCTTCCAGCCCCATCGGACCGCGCGCGTGCAGTTTGTCGGTGGAAATCCCAATCTCGGCGCCGAACCCATACTGGCCGCCGTCAGCCAGCCGCGTCGAAGCGTTCCAGAACACGCTGGAGCTGTCCACCTCGTGCAGAAACTTCTTCGCCGTCGCGCGGTTCTTCGTGACGATCGCGTCACTGTGGGCCGACCCATACTTCGTGATATGGTCAACTGCCTCCCCCACCCCATTGACGACCTTCACCGCCAGAATCAATTCGAGATATTCGGCGTACCAATCGTCCTCGGTCGCCGGTTTTGCCGCCGAAACAAGCTTCTGTGTGCGTTCGTCGCCGCGCAATTCGACGTTGCGCTCCAGGAGAGCCTTCGCGACGCGTGGCAGGAATTCGTCGGCGATCTTGTCGTCAATCAGCAGCGTTTCAATCGCATTGCACACGCCGGGCCGCTGGCACTTGGCGTTGATGACGATCTTCTCGGCCATGTCGAAATCGGCCTCGCGATCCACAAACACGTGGCAGACGCCCTTGTAATGTTTGATGACGGGAATGCGTGATTTCTCCGCCACGGCGCGGATCAGGCTCTCCCCGCCGCGGGGAATGCACAGGTTGATGAATTGGTGGAGCTTGAGCAATTCGTCGATGGCCGCGCGGTCGGTCGTGGACACCACCACGAGACTGTCTTTCGGCAATCCCGGCACATTCATCGCCTCGGCAATGGCCAGGTTGCTGTGAATGGCCTCCGATCCGCCCCGCAGGATGACGGCGTTGCCCGTCTTGATGCACAGGCAGGCTGCGTCGGCTGTCACATTCGGGCGCGATTCGTAAATGATGAGGATCACACCCAGTGGCACGCGGACTTTCTGAATGTTTATGCCATTGGGGCGCGTCCATTCGCTGATGACCTTGCCCACGGGATCGTCGAGCGCGGCCACTTCGCGGATGCCCCTGGCCATGTCGGCAATGCGCTTGTCGGTGAGCGTCAACCGGTCAATCATCGCGGAAGAAAGACCTTCTTTCCTGCCCGCCTCGATATCCCTGGCGTTCGCGGCCTTGATCACGTCTGCGGCCCGCTCCAACCCGTCGGCCATCGCCAGCAAACAGGCGTTCTTGGTTCCTGAATCGAGCTTCGCCAGCTCCCGCGACGCGTCGCGTGACCGCTCGGCCAATTCCCGCATTTGTTGTTTCAAATCCATGTGCCTAGAGAATCACCAGATCATCCCGGTGGACGACCACACCCGCTGCCGCGGTTTCCAACTCGGCGTGACCAACCTTCGCCAGGCCGCGGGCGAATTCAACATCGTTCTTATCGCGAATGCTGACCACGTCGTCCGTCTTAAATTCACCTTCCATGGCGACGATGCCTTTTGCCAGCAGGCTCTTGCCATCCGTGCACAACGCCTGCTTCGCGCCATCGTCCACACGCAACACACCTGCAGATCGTTGGAAGAACGCAATCCATCGTTTGCGACTGGCCAGCCTGCCTTCGTGCGGCAGAAAAATCGTGCCGATTTCCTTGCCCGCCAGCGCATCGGTCAGCACGTTATCCCGTTCTCCACTCGCAATAATCATCGGGATGCCTGCCCGCATGACGATTCGCGCCGCTTCTATCTTCGATTTCATTCCACCGACACTGGTTTCGCGATCCGTGCCACCTGCCAGTTCTTCAATGTCTGGTGTAATCTCCGATACGGACGCAAGCATCTTGCCTCCAACGCCTTCCAGCAGTCCTTCCACGTGCGATAAAATAACCAACAGATCGGCGTCAATCAGTGTCGCGGTCAATGCAGCGAGCCGGTCGTTGTCGCCAAATTTAATCTCGTCCACGGAGACCGTGTCGTTCTCGTTGATGATCGGAACGACTCCGTGGGCAAGCAGCGTCTCCAACGTGTTACGCGCGTTGAGATGGCGTGTGCGGCTCCTGAGATCGTCGTGCGTCAAAAGAATTTGCGCAACGTTGATGCCGAATTTGCCAAATACTTCGTCGTAGGCCGCCATCAGTTTGCTCTGACCGACCGCTGCCGCCGCCTGCAATTCGTCCAGCTTCTTGGGACGCTGTTTCAATCCCATCCCCGGCATGCCCGCGCCAATCGCGCCTGACGAGACAACGATGACCTGACGCTTCTGCTGATGCAATGTGGCGAATTGTCCGACCAATCGCTCGATCTGCGCAGACGCCAGCGCATGCTGCCCATCGGTCAGCAGCCCCGTGCCGAGCTTGACCACGACACGCCGCGCATCACCTAGAATGTCCGTCCGGAGTTTCATCGGGATAACCGTAGTTGCTTATCAAAACCCGGCCCCCATGTCGAGCGCAGCAGGATAGCCTCGCTAGCGCTTGTCTGCCGCCTCGCGTCTCTTCAGCAGTTTCTCGATCTCGGCGATGTCTTCTTTCGAGAGTGTCCAGTCGCCGGCGGGGGCGGTTTCTTCGATTTGGGACGGTTTGCGGGCGCCGACGATGGCGGCGGTGACTTCGGGGCGCAACACCCAGGCAATGGCCAATTCCGCAACGCTTCTGCCGTGTCTCTTCGCGATCTGGCGCAGGCCCTCCACCAAATCCAAGTTTGCGGTCAGCAACGGATCGCTGAATTGCGGGTCGCGACGGCGATGGTCGTCCTGCGGAAAATCCTTGATGCGTTCGCGGGTCATTTTGCCCGTAAGTAATCCTTTTTGCATCGGGCTGTAAACGATCACGCCAATTTTCTGCTCGGCGCAGTATTGCAACAAGCCGTCTTCGACGCCGCGATTCAACATGCTGTACGGCGGCTGCAACGAAGCGACGCGATGGATCGGCTGGATGCGTTTGAGTTGATTCACGCTGAAATTGCTGACGCCTGCGAACCGGATCTTGCCTTCTTTGACGAGCTCGCCCATCTCGATCCAGGCTTCCTCGATGTCTTCGTCCGGGTTGGGCCAGTGAATCTGGTAAAGATCGATTACATCCACACCGAGCCGCTTAAGGCTGGCTTCCGCTTCGGCGCGGATGCTCTTTCGCTTGAGCCGGTTGATGATTTCCCGTTTCTCATTCCAACAAAGCCCGCATTTGGTGGCGATCAATGGCCGTTTGGGGAGTCCTTTAATCGCCCGGCCGACCATTTCCTCCGAATGGCCCAAGCCGTACACGGCAGCTGTATCGATCCAGTTGATGCCTAACTCCACTGCCCGATGAATCGCCTTGATTGAGTTCTTGTCGTCCTGCGGTCCCCAACTGAATTCCCAGTCGCCGCCCCCGATCGCCCATGTGCCCAGTCCCACCGTTGTCAATTGCAGGTCCGTCCAGCCCAGAGTTCGTGTTTTCATCGTTCGCCTCGCTTTGAATTCTCAACGCCTTGAATGAACTTTACAGTTCATCGGCACAAGCTTCAAGGGCCGGTATTGCCTGCCCGCAGTGTGTTGGGTTAAACTTTTCCAGGAAACGAATGTCCACCCTCATTCCCGACGCACTTATCGCCTCGCTGAAAACGTCACAGGCCCTGGTGGTCCTGACCGGAGCCGGTGTATCGGCCGAAAGCGGCATCCCGACGTTCCGCGATGCGATGGAAGGCTTGTGGGCAAAGTACGACCCCGCCCAATTGGCCACGCCGGAAGCATTCGAGCGAGATCCCGAAACTGTTACGCGCTGGTACGATTGGCGGCGTGAAAAATGCGCCGTCGCGAAACCCAATCCGGCCCACCTCGCCCTGGCGGAACTGCAACGCGCCGTTGAGAAGGAAGGCCGGTCGTTCACTCTCATCACGCAAAATGTGGACCGGTTGCACCAGGCGGCAGGCAGCCGCAGTGTCATCGAATTGCACGGCACGCTTTGGGTCTGGCGCTGCATACGCTGCTGTCAGGAACGGGAGGAACGACAGGTGCCATTCGCGCAGTATCCGCCAAAATGTGCGTGTGGTGGCAACCTTCGTCCCGGCGTGATCTGGTTTGGGGAATCGTTACCCGAGGAAGCGCTGAATAAAACCTATCAGACGCTGGAGGAATGCGACTTGTTCTTCGCCATTGGCACAAGCGCCGTCGTGCAACCGGCCGCCAGCTTCCTGCACGTTGCCCGCCAGCACAACGCCAAAACCGTCGAGATCAACGTGGCCTCCACCCCCGTCTCCCGGCTGGTGGACTGGTCGATCCTCGGACATGCAGGCGAAACCCTCCCGGAGTTGGTGCGGCGGGCATATGCCGCTTGAAGATTGG
>CAZAQZ010000234.1:0-5266 GCA_964487175.1 uncultured Verrucomicrobiota bacterium
GTCAGGATTTCCGCCCGCAACCGGACGGTAATCTCCGATTGCAGCCGGGTCAGGTGCTCTACGTGGCCATCGAACCCGGCTTCGGCCAATTCGACGTTGACCGTCATTTCGTCCAGCCCGTCCAGCACGATTTGATAATTGCGGCCCACAGCGGGCATGCCCATCAGGGAGCGCTCGATTTGCTGGGGGTAGATGTTCACGCCGCGCACGATCAGCATATCGTCGGCGCGACCGGTGATTCGTTGGAGGCGGCGGTGAGTGCGTCCGCACGCGCAGGGGCCGGGAATGATCGAGGTGATGTCGCGAGTGCGATAGCGCAACAGCGGCATCGCTTCCCGGCAAAGACTCGTCAGGACCAGTTCGCCGGTTTGATCATCAGGGAGTGGCTCGCCCGTCTTGGGATCGACGATCTCCATCAGGAAGTTGTCCTCCCAGAGGTGCATGCCACATTTGTGCTCGCATTCGAACGCGACGCCAGGGCCGTTCATCTCCGACAATCCGTAGGAGTTGTACACGTCGATGCCCAGGGCCTGCTCGATCTTGCGGCGCGTTTCCTCTGTGTAGGGTTCAGCGCCGACAAATGCCTTGCGCAGCGCCAGGTCCCGGCGCGGATCCAGCCCCTTCTTTTCCAAAAAATCGGCGAAATAAAGCGCGTAGCTCGGCGTGATGTGAATCGTGGTGCTGCGGAAATCCTGCATCAGCAACAGTTGCTTTTCGGAGTTGCCCGGCCCGGCCGGGATCACCAGGCAGCCGACTTTTTCGGCGCCGTAATGCATCATCAACGCGCCGGTAAACAGGCCGTAGGTCATCATGTTCTGGAACACGTCCCGGCGCGTCACACCGGTCATGACCAGACAGCGGGCCATCAAGGTGGCGGCATTATCGATATCGCGCGCGGAAAAAAACAGCGCCTTGGGTTTGCCGGTCGTGCCGCTGGAGGTGTGCAGGCGCAGCGTGTCTTCCTTGGGCAGCGCCAGCATCCCGTCGGGATAGGTCGCCCGCAAGTCGCTGTTGGTGGTGAAGGGTAAACGGCGCACGTCAGCCAGCGAACGGATGTGCGACGGTTTCACGCCGAACTCAGCGAATTTCTGCCGGTAAAACGGCACGCGTCGCGCGACTCGACGAACGGTGGCCTGCAGACGTTTCAGTTGCAGCGCCGCAAGCGCGGAAGCTTCGATGGTTTCGATCGGTTGGTCCCGGAACATAGTTGGCCCTCCACGGGTTTAGAAGGTGAACATCACCTCCGCACGCAGGAAATCCATCATTTCGGGATGGGCGTAGTAGTCGCCTTCCCAGAGAAACTCGCTCCAGAGATGGGCGCTGACGTATTTGTTGAATTTGTATTTAAGAACTGCCTGGATATAGTTGCCGCGGAAGTAGCCGCTGTTGCTGAACGGCGTGTCGGAGGCCGGAAAGCCAAACGCCTGGTTCAAGGCCCGTGTGGGTTCCTTTTGGTCGGCAAACAAAGCGTAATAGCTGAGGCTGAAGTCCATCTTTTCAACGGGAGTCAGGCTCCATGTTGGGCCGATGCGATGGAGGTTGGCGGTTTGGCCGACGCGTGTTTCAGGAACGTAGCTGTAGATGTTGTACATTTCGCTCCAACTCGGCCAGCGCCCCCACAGCACGTCAAACATCTCATCGCCCTTTGTGTTGGGATTATCCCCGGTCAGGAACTCGTAGGACAAGCTGAGCTGGTTGTTGTACGGATCCTTGAAGAGATAGCTGAGCTTGCTGTTGACGCCAAACGCGCTGATGTCGCGGAAACCCGTGGTTTCGGCGGACGGCGCCAGTATCGGGTTGTGGCCACCCTGGTTGAGTTCCGGGTCATCCTTTTCACCGAATTGATAAGCGCCTTCGGCGGAATACTTCCAGTGGTCCATCAACGAACCCGAGAGGCGGCCACCGACGGTATAGAGATCCCCGCTGTCTCCGAAACTTGCCGGCGGGGGATTGCTGAGGCGGGTATCGTGCTTGTAGATAAAGTAACCGTCCACATTGGCTTCCGGCAGGCTCTTGTTGGCAATCCACAGAATGGCGCCCTTCTCATCCTGGTCGGTCAAGAGGAGGCCCTCGGGGTCGCCGGGCACGGTTCCGGAATATCCGATGGTGGGCAGCCAGGCATCCGGCCGCGCGTACTGCACCAGCCCGATGACGTCAATGGTGGTCTGCTGATCTTTCAGGTCGTAGGTCAATCGGGCGGCATCGACGAAATAGCTGAAGGAGCCGTCCTCGGGCGTGCCGTCTCCCATCAGCCAGCCGTCCCCCAGGAAAATGTCCTGTCGGCCCACAATCAGTGTGGCGGGAAGGTCCAGGGGGCTCTTCCATTTCAAGTAGAGGTTGTCAAAAATCCCGTAACGCCACTGCGTGCCCGAATGGTCGAAGAACGTGTCCATGGTCGCGGGTTTCAAGAACTCCCGTGGTTCGGCGGTCAGACGAATGTTCAAACTCAGGTTCTCGACCGGCACGATGCTGGTCCACAACCGGCCACGATAGCGGAAATAATCCTGTTCGTGCACGGGGCCAAACAGCGGGCTCAGGCGAGGATCGCTGGTCAGGCTGAGCGCGTTGTTGAAGTATTCGTTGCGCACGCGTATGTCCCCACCCCATTTCAGCCAGGGCGCCGGGTGCGTGACCCCATTCATAAAGTCATCGAATGGATGGGGAAAAGCGTTCAGCGCGGCGGAACCCGCCCCGACAGGCGGGGTTACGGTGTTTGTTTGAGCATGCGCGGTGGTTGCGCAAAGAGCGAACGCGAGCAATGCCGTCGCGGCCGCGTGCAATCCGGTTCTCATCACAGGACCTCCTTTGGGTGGTCTGTCACTTCGGCTCGGGGTTTTGGGGTGACAAATGGTTGTTCTGCCGCCGCGGGAGACCGCGTGGCAAGCGCCAGAACTGCGGCCACCAGTAATAGCACTCCGGAAATGAAGTAAGAGGCGGTGTACGAGCCGGTCAAATCGCGGATGCGGCCGGCCAGGATCGGTCCCAGCACGCCCGCGACACCGAACCCGGTAAAGACCAGGCCATAGTTCACACCAAGATTGCGGACACCATAGAAGTCCGCGGTTGCCGCCGGCATGAGCGTAAAGATGGTCCCGTAGCAAAGGCCGGTGAACGCGGCCCCGAACAGCAGGAGCGCCGGCGTGGTGTAGCGCGCAAACAGGAACATGTTCACCGCCTGCAGCACAAACGCCAGGATCATCGTCCGGGTGCGCCCGATGCGGTCGGAAAGAAACCCGCTGGTGATGCGGCCGGTCGTATTGAACAGGGCCAACAGGGCGATCGGCATGAAGCCCCAACCTAGGCCCGCCTGTTCCTTGGCAATGATGGCGGCATGGGCAATGATCATCAGCCCGGCGGCGGCGGCCAGAATGAACATGACCCAGAGTTGGTAGAACTGCGCAGTGCGCAGCATCTCGTGCCAGTCGAGGTTGCGTCCCTGGCTGGGCGTCTTCGCCGTGGCCGGACCGGCGGCCGGCGCGGGTTGGTAGCCGGCGGGTGGATTGGCCAGCACTTGAGTCAACACGGTGACGACCACGATCGTGCCGATGCCGAGGACCAGAAACGCGTGGGAGATGTCGTTGCCGGGACCGAGCAAGTAATGCGTCAGTGGTGACATGTAAACCGCCGCCAAGCCGACGCCGCTGACAACAAGGCCGGTGATAACGCCCTTCTTGGCCGGTGGGAACCATTTGATACACGGAGGGGTCGTGGCGGAATATCCCAACCCGATCCCGCAGCCGCCGATGACGCCAAACGTGATCAGCATGACCAGCGGTGATTGCGTGTAGGCGGACGCGATCAGGCCGAGACCCAGCATCAATCCCCCGCACCTCGCGATCAAGCGCGGCCCAATTCGATCCTGCACGCGCCCGGCAAACACCATCGTCAGCGCGAACGCCACGGTGGAAACTGTGAACGGCATCGCCGCCTGGGTCTTGGTCCAATGCCATTGCACGACAAGCGCCTTGGCCATGACGCCCCAGGAATAAAGGACGCCAAGGACAAGATTAATCCCCAGCGCGGCCAGGGTTACGATCCAGCCCCGGGTGGAACGAGTGGGTTGCTGTTCCCGCGCGTGCGTCGTCGCTGTTGCCGAAGCTCCTTGGGCTGGATGGGTCATGGGATCCTCCCGGCGTCCGTGAACAGGTTGAACTGCCAGCCCGGGGGACGGATGGGTTTGCCGGCGACCGGGAGAAATGCACCGCGCCGTTCCATTTCGGAATTAGACAGGCCTGCAGCAGGAAGTAATTCGGCGCGACCGCACTCAAACCATTCGAAGGCACGCGTACCATAGAACGTGCCCCTCTGATCGATTTCGCTGTGGCGAACGCGGAATAGGGTTGTGTGTTCCATTAAACCAGTACAACGACATGGAATACACAAACGGGGGAACAACCCCGCCAGAGTAGCAGACCCGGGACGAAAATCAAGCATAACCGCAGGTCGAGAAAGAATAAGTGACCTGCCGTCTTGGACGAGTCCGGAGGCGATGATAAGATTCACGCCTTATGGCGAGGCAGCATCACACACCCGAACAGATCATCAGTATGCTCTGCGCAATCCAGTCGCTAGTCCGCATTTCATTGCCACCGGCACCCCCCGCCAACCGACGACACGCCGTGCCAGTCTGCGCCGGGTTCTTGTGGGGCGTTCCGTGCGCGAACGGGGCGGTCGGCCGATCTAGTGCTCTTGCGGCGGCAAGGGCACAGCCAGCATTCCAATCGCATCCGTCACCGGTAATACGTTGCCTCCGTAATCAAAGAATGATGTGGTGTCGAACGCCCCCTGGCAGGTAACCGGTTGATATCCCGCTCCCCACCAAAAGATACCCAAGCCCTTGCCTCCCGGCACGCTCCTGACGACTTGCGCCAAAGCGGTCACGTAGTCAACCTGCCCGGATGGCGACGGGGTAATGCCGACGATGCTCGCCTTCCAGTAGGAATTCGTCCACGGAAAGGCGGTCTCTGCCAGAAGCACTGGCTTGCCATAGCGTCGAGCCGCATTGCTCAGGCAGGTCTGAAGGTCGCCCAAGGGACCGTGCCAAAATGGATAATAGCTCTCTGCGACCGCATCGAACTGAACCTGTTGCCGAACCAAGTGGTCGAAGAACCACTGGGTTGCAGCCCAGTCCCCACCTCGGTCAATGTGAATGACGAGCTTCGGCATCTGCGTGCCAGCGGCGTCTCTGATCCCCCGAATTGCAGAATTCATCAACTGGCCCAAGTGCATCCACTGTGTCGGCGTGTCGTGCGAGCCGCCGACTTCC
>CAZAQZ010000235.1:0-5238 GCA_964487175.1 uncultured Verrucomicrobiota bacterium
ACCGCGCGGCTGCATTCAAGAAGTACGTTACCCTCGCGTTGCAGAACCCCAACCTGGTCGGTTACCACTGGTTTGAGCACTGCGACGAACCGAGAGAAGGCCGGTTCGATGGTGAGAACTCCAATTACGGCGTCGTCACGATCCATGACGACATTTACACGAACCTCACCCAGGCGATGACGGAGATCAACTCCCAGGCCGAAACCCTGCATAATTCCAGCCGATGACCGCTAGGGATCGCCGGGGTCGACTCCTCAGGGTTTCTCTTTAAGGGCCAGCTTGACGATTCGCTCCACGAATGGGGTCTTCGCCTCCGTGTATGCCTCGCGGTCGAAGCGGTGTTGCTCGGCGAGGCGCTGCTTCAATTCGGCGTATTCCGCCGCCACGTCCGCATGGCTTCTCAGGTAGTCCCGGAACGCAAGCCGTTCAATCCACAGGCGGTTCCGGAAAGGAATCAAGTGAAGATGGTGCGTTCGAAACGATGGCGAGGGCTTGCAGAACCAGTGCATCAAATCGGGGCGGTAAGGGAAATAGCAGTACTCGATGTTAGAGAGGACTGGTATGGCCGCACGGGATGCTTCCAGGCTCTCGACCCCGACCATGATATCGATCACGGGTTTCGCAGGAAGTCCGGGCACGGCCGTACTGCCGACGTGTTCAATCGTCCCCACGATCCAACTTCCGATCGTGCGTTCCAGAATCGCCCGTTCTTGTTCAAACCGGCTGGGCCAGCTCGCATCGTAAGGGACCACATGCACTGGTTGTTCCGGAACCGGATTCATCACGATGAAATTGCCCTTAAGCTAAAACGCTGACTTCAGGAACCGCCTCGCGCCCTAATTGAGCCAGGCGAGTGCGTCCTCTTCGTCGTCGAAAAAGCGCATTTCAATCTGCTTAAGGCGAACACCCTTGAATAGAAATTCCACAATCATACGTTTGAACCCGGACGGTATCACAACAGCCCATTTTTTGGGAGCGCTTTCAGATTCCGCCACCAGTTCCAGTAATACCCGCACCTTCGGAATTTCCTCCATGATCAACCCGTCCGTATCCGGATCGGCCTGGAAAAGGGAGTTGTACGTCACATCGTACTTCGGGTCGTTATACAGTTGTGCGCAATATCGCTCCATGTCAGCGCAACTGCTGGGACCGCTCATCCGAACCTTGATGAGACGCTGTGCCTGGTCGATTGTGTAGGTAACCATGTTGGTACTCTGATATAAATCCGTGCTATAGAGCAGCCTTATTGCCAACTTTCGATAAAGCGGCGTCAAGCCGACACACCACAATAATGGGGTCTACAGATTATTTAGTTTGGGCACTTTGGTTACTTTGGGCATTTTGGTTACTTTTGACGATTTCCTCCCAAAGTAACCAAACTAACCAAACTAAACAGGACGGGCGGCGTGGTTATGCCAGCGCGCAAGCAGAATGGTCAGAATGAGCGGACAATATGCGAAACGTCTATTTCGTCTGCCAGCGGTCATCCTTCTCGAGGATCGTCCTGGGGCCGGTGCCGTCGAGCCAGGCCTTTGCGGCCGTGTCGCCCCGCAGGTACGCGTCCCAGAATGCTGTGCTCATGGCGAGAATAGCGCGGTGATGATTCGGGTTTCGCTTCTCAGTGTCGCCGGGCAGCGCCCTGTCCGTGAACGCGGAATGTTCCGCCCCATACAGCACCAGTTCGTATTTCGAGCCGGGTGGCAGCGCCTGAAACACCGCCAGCCGCGACGCCACATCGGCGTCGCCAATCGGCGCCACGTCCTTTGTGCCGGTCATCAGCATCCAGGGAATTGTCACGCCGCCGAAGGCGGTCGCGGAATCCACGCCATGGCGCGGACTACTGGGACTGAACATCACAGCAGCCTTGATCCGTGGATCGGTAAAGAGCTTCTCGCCCGCCTCGAGTCGCTGGCCGCTCACGGCTTGTGTCGTCACCGCGCCGAAGGAATGGCCCGACATGCCGACCCGGCTGAGGTCCATCCGTCCCATCAACGGATGCCCCCCCGTCTTGTTCCAGCGGTCGAGCTCGTTGAGCACGGCAGGGATATCTTTGACGCGCAACAGGAAGTTCTCAATACTCGCCGCCTGTCGCAAGGCTTGCATGCGTTCCGCGACAGGCTTGCCCTCCCACACGGACGTATCGCTGCCCGGATGTTGGACGAACACACAGACATAGCCGCGTGCCGACCAGTGCTCGCCCAAATAGATCGACCCCTCGCGCGATCCGCCGAGACCGTGGCTGAACAATACGACCGGCGCGGCTGATTTGCCCGGCGGAAGATACACGCGAATCGGAATCTCGCGTTGGCGGGCTGCATCATTGACCGTCAAATCGATCCAGTCAGCCTTTTGTTGTCCGCCAGGAAGCTTCAACGGGTCGTAGCCGTTTGTCTGCGCCGTGATCGTGCCAGTGAAGGCAATCGTGATAAACCAGAAGAGAATTGCGGCGCCCCGGGTCATTTACTTCGCCGCAATCTTCAGGGCGAGTTTCTTCCCGTGCTCGAGAAGCTTCTTCACTTTGGCGGCGCTGGTGGATTCGCTGTAGATGCGAATGATGGGTTCCGTGCCGGAGGTTCGGAACATCAGCCAGGAATCGTCCCGGGCAATATATTTCACTCCGTCGAAATCCAGCATCTTCGACAGCGGCGAACCGAGCAGGTCCTTCGGCGGCTCCTGCCGCAGCGTCTGGATCAGTCTGTCGCGTTTCTCCAACGGATATTTCATGTCGATGCGATCGTACACGCTGGCGCCAAATTCCTTTTGCAGGTCGGCGGCGTTCTTCGACAGGCTCTTGCCCGTTTCCACCAGCATCTCCAGCAACATCAAGTTCGCCAGGATGCCGTCGCGCTCCGGGATGTGCCCCTGAAAACCGATCCCACCGCTTTCTTCGCCGCCGATCAGCACGTCATGTTCGCGCATCTGCTGGCAGATGTATTTAAAACCGACCGGCACCTCGACACACTTCAATCCGCTCGCCTTGCAGATGCGGTCAATGAGCACCGTGCAGTTGGTGGACTTCACGACCAGCCCTCGGGCCGGTTTCTTTCCATTCCGGATCAAATGCAACAGCAACATCGAAATCACCAACTGGATCGAAACATACCGGCCCTTGTCGTCCACGATGCCCGTTCGGTCCGCATCGCCGTCCGTCGCCAAACCGATATCGGCGCGCGTCTTCTTCACCGCATTGCACAACGCGCCGAGGTTCTTGCCAATCGGCTCGGGATTGATCCCGCCGAACAACGCGTCGCGTTTGTCGCGAATCGTCTCGACGCGGATTTTTCCACCCGCCAGCACGGTCTGCAGCAGGTCACCGCCACACCCGTACATTGAATCGACCACCACCTTCAGCTTCGAGCCGCGAATCTTTTTCAGGTCGATTGTTTTCTTGATGGCGGCGATGTGCGCGGGACGCGGATCATAAATCTCGATGCTTCCCGCCTTCACCGCTTCGTCAAACTGCGCGTAGCGCAACGGCGATTGATCGACGCGTATCTCGATCGCACTGCAAAGTTCCGGATCCGCCGGCCCCGCGAAATCCGCTTTGAGTTTGTAGCCATTGAACTGGGGCGGGTTATGGCTGGCGGTGATCATGACCGCGCCGCACAGTTTGCGGTCGCGCACCGCGAACGATATCGCAGGCGTCGGCACAGCTTGCGGCGGATAAATCGCCTTGATGCCGTTTGCCGCAAACACTTCGCACACGAGTTTGGCATACGTCTCGGACAGGAACCGGTTATCGTAGCCGACGATGGCGGCCTTGGGCAGGTTCTGGGCGTTCCAGTAATCCGCCGTCGCCTGGGCGACGTGGCGGACGTTCTCAAACGTAAAATCATCCGCGATGACGCCCCGCCAGCCGTCGGTGCCGAACTTAATGACTGTTCTCTGCATTGTGCCGAATCTCCTTGATGGCTCCCGCCAAATCCAACGTCTTGTGCCGAAACACCGACGTGCCCGCGACCATCACGTTCGCCCCCGCTTCGACGCACTGCCCGCACACGACGGCATTGACGCCGCCGTCCACGGTGATCGGCAACGCATCGCCCGCCGCCGCGCGCAACGTTTTGATTTTTCCCAACACCTCGGGCATGAAAGCCTGTCCACCGAAACCGGGATTGACTGTCATGCACAGCAGTTCGTCGATCTGTTTGAGAAATGGAATCGCTTTCTCGGCGGGCGTCCCCGGATTGATCGCCAGGCCCGCTTTTCTCCCCTTGCCGCGAATGAACTCGAGCGTCTTGGCCACATCATGCTTCGCTTCGAGATGCACGATCACGTGGTCCGCCCCCGCGTCGATGAACCGTTCGGCGTAGACGTCGGGCCGCTCGATCATCAGGTGCACGTCCAGCGGTAATTTGGTCGCCTTGCGAAACGCCGCAATCGTGTCCGGGCCGAATGAAATGTTCTGCACGAAATGTCCGTCCATCACGTCGCAGTGCAGCCAGTCTCCTCCCGCCTGCTCGACGCGTTGGGCGTCACGTGCGAAATTCCCGAAGTCGCCCGCCAGGATGGACGGCGCGATGATGATATTGGGGAGCGAGCTCACGATTTAGCCCGCTGAATCAATTCAATCTCGTAACCTTCCGGCGCGTCGACGAAGGCGAACACGCTGCCCGAGGAAGATGACTTGGTCGGCCCGTCGGAAAGTTTCACGCCCTTCTTCTCCAATTCGCGGGCGAACTCTTCCAGATTGTCCACCTCGAAAGCCAGATGCGTCAGGTCGGTCGGCACCTGCACTGGCCCGCTCGATGGATAATGGCACAGCTCGACTTCCTCGTCACTGTCGGGCGCCTTCATAAACACCAACTCGGAGCCGCGCGGCGATTTGTGGCGGCCGGTCTCCTTCAGCCCGAGGACGTCGCGGTAGAACTTGACGGTCTTTTCCAAATCGTTGACGCGATAACGCGTGTGCAACAGTTTTTTGATCTTCGCCATGGTTCCTCCTCTAATGCCCCGGTGGGAACGGCCCGTACGTCCCCCATTTCTGCTCGTACCAGTAGGCGATCGCCCCCAGCACCAGCATGGCCGCCAATATCAACAATATCGGAATGAGCACCTTTTTGAACATGCTCCCAACAACTTAGTGGAAAGCTCGCCGCTCGACAAGTCTGAAGCCACACAAAGCGGGTTTGCGATTCTGAATTCTGGATTCTGGCTCCCGGATTCTGTATTCTGTCGCCATGCTGATCGATTACCACACGCACACGCGGTTGACCGATGGCACGAAGGAGCCGGTTG